>JAMOUF010000250.1 GCA_027068245.1 Campylobacterales bacterium
TATAATATTCTCTTCCCCTTTCATATCCAAATTTACCAAGCTTCCCACCAGCGTGGTGGAGATTGTGATGGGAACACTTGCCGGAGCGGCCGGACTTTTGCACCATATCGCCCTTTTTGAGCTGGTTGCGGAGTTCGGGTTTTTGTATCTGATGTTTTTGGCCGGTCTGGAAGTGGATTTGAAAAAGATTCTGTCGATTGACAGAAAGATTCTAAAAAGAGGAGTGCTCTATATCCTACTACTCTACCTGCTCTCTTTCGCCATATCCAAATACTTTCTTTTCAGCAACGTTTTCATAGCCATATTTCCGCTCATATCGGTAGGGCTTATCGCCGCTTTGAAAAAGGAGTATGGCAAAAACATAAAATGGCTCAACCTATCCCTGGTTATCGGCTCTTTGGGAGAGGTGGTGTCGATAGGGGTTTTAACCATTCTCAGTGCGGGCCTTGAGTTTGGATACGGCACGAAGTTTTTCCAGACCATCGTCATTTTGGCTCTCTTTTTGATTGTGATTATGTCTATATTCAAGATTTTGCAGGTTCTTTTTTGGTGGTATCCGGAACTCAAAACCACCCTGATGCCAAAAATCGACAACGAGGAGCAGGATATCCGCCTATCTATGGCCCTCTTTTTCACCTTCATAGCCATCATGCTCTATCTGAATCTGGAGGTGGCCTTTGGGGCTTTCATTGCGGGAATTTTGATAGCCACCTTTTTCGAGCACAAAAGAAGTCTTCCACATAAACTCTCATCTTTTGGGTTCGGCTTTTTGGTTCCGATATTTTTCATCTATACCGGCAGCAGCTTCAAGATAGAGGCACTCTTTATAGAAGGAATGATAAGCAGCGCTTTGATAATAACGTTTATAATGATTTTTATCCGGATAGTGGCATCCTTCGCCTTTATATCCATTCTTTCACTAAAAGAGATGGTTCTCTTCGCCCTCTCGCACGCCATGCCGCTAACCCTTTTGGTGGCTATAGCCACCATAGCCTATCACACCAAGGTGATAGACGAGTTCGACTATATGGCCTTTATTTTGGCAAGTATCATAGAGGTTATCGTGGTGATGGTAGCTATAAAACTGCTTTACAAAAAGCAGGCCGCTACCGGCAGATAATCTTTAGATTCTTTTTGTCAAGCTTGGGTCTGCATTTTTTATCCAGGCTTACGGCCACCCTGTAGTATCCGGCGTGTGAGCCTACCAGTATCTCTTTGAAATTTGGGTGCTTGAGCTTTTTTACCTTGGTTGGAAAGGCTCTGGAGGATTTAAAATCGAATACCGCCTTTTTCGGGTTTTTGATTAAAAAGGCTCTTTTGAGTCTATCACCGGTTTTGATTTTCATCTTTTTATCAGCTGTTTTGAAGGCTATAAAACCAAAATCGGCCACTTTTTTCCACTCCCGACCAACAACCGGGCGGCTGCTGGTCGAGGAGACGCTGGATTTGAAGCTTGAGGAGTTTTGGCTTTTCACAGCGCTTTGCACCGGTTTCTCTTTTGCCATCAAAGGAGTGCTTTTTACCTCACTCTTTGAACCACTCTTTTCCATTCCCGGCAAAACAAAGGGATTCTCCCTGGCAAAAAGTACCAATGCAAAGGTAAGTAACAGATATTTTTTCATT
>JAMOUF010000251.1 GCA_027068245.1 Campylobacterales bacterium
CCCTATTTTGAACAGCGGATTGGGTTTGATGGGTTTTAGGTGAACCGCATAGACCCACTGTATCCTGTCATCTCTGACAGCCACCTCTTTTGGTGTGAACTCGGCTTTTTTGGCTACACGGACCACCCTGGCCTCAAAGGGCCTGTTTGGATAGGCATCCAAAAATATTACCCCTTTGTCACCGATTTTCACTTTTCCCACATTTACGGTGTCGATGAAGATTTTCAGATACAAGGAGGCCGGGTCCAGCAGTGTGGCGCTTACCGCACCGGCTCCGACGACTTCGCCCACATTTGCCACCTTCTCCAGCACAAACCCATCTATAGGAGATTTTAGAATCAAATCTTCCAAGATGGCCTCAATCTCTTTGAGTTTGGATTTCAAGGAGGCTATGGAGTATTCGAGCGTCTCAATCTTTTTTAGGGATGATTTGGCCTGTGCGAGCGTGCTTTTGGCCGCCTCTATCTTCGCTTCCACCTGGGAGAGTTTGGCCAGCAGACCCTGGAGTTTCTCTTGGTCGGTTTTGAGTTTCAGCCTGGCCATCTCCACCTCATGTTTTTGAATCAGTTTCTGTTTATACAGAGCCAGAACCCTGTTGTAGTCCCTGCGGTCCTGCTCAACCACCGCTTTTAGCGCGTCGATACTGTTCAAAAGCTCTTTTTTGGCTGCAAGTGAGGCTTTGAGAGAGGCTTGTGCCTTCTTCACGTTTTGGGGCAGGGAGTTTTTCGCAATCTCCAGTTCGCTTTTTTTGGCCTCTATCTGGTTTGCTATAGCCTCTTTTTGGGCCCGGAACTCTTTGGAATCTATTTTGGTAATGACCTGGTTTTTGGTGATTTTTTCGCCATCTTCGGCATTTTGTCTGATTATCCGTCCCGGATATTTGCTGTTAAGATGTATAACGTCTCCGTCAAAACGCCCAACGGCTTCGACAAGGTTGGGAGGAAGCTTTTTTGGATGAAGCTTGACATATATAAGATATGCCGCAACCGCCACAAGGCCCAGAAGGAAAACCCCCAGCCCATATTTTTTTATACTGTTCAAAACTACTCCTTTATCAGTTTTATAAATAGCCCGCAGGCCTCATCCGCATCCAGCGCACCTTCATCTTTGGTGCTTAGCCAAAGCTCCAGATATCCAAGCGTCAGACCGTTTAGCAGATAAGCCATTTTCAAAGGCTTGGCAATCCCGGCTTTTTCCAGCTCCTTTGCCAGTAGTTCGTAAACCTTTTTCGCCGGGTTTTGTTTGGTCGTATTGAGTTTGGCAAAAAAGAGAGGGTCCGCCGCCACCGTGTCTATAAGCACCTTTTTCTTCTCTTTGAAAGTCTCGAATTTGAGTTTTATGAAAAAACAGACTCTCTCCCTGGGCTCTTTAATCCGCTGAAACCCCTCTTCGAGCTTTTTGTAAAAAAGGTCTATTTGGTACTGTATATATGAGTAAAAGAGCTCCTCTTTGGAAGAGAAGAGTTTGTAAAGCGCTCCTACGCTGATGCCGCAGTAGGCTGCGATATCGGCCATTTTGGCGTTTTCGAAACCCTCTTTTTCCAAAAAACGGCTGATTTTTTTCAAAATCAGCTCTTTTTTATACTCCTTTACTCTCTCTCTTATCAAC
>JAMOUF010000252.1 GCA_027068245.1 Campylobacterales bacterium
TGATTTTACAGCAGACCAACACGCAGCTTGAAGCCCTCAAACAGCTGTCGAAAATCTATAACGTGGCTATAGTGGCTCCTGTTGTCAGGGTGTTGAAAGAGAAGGTCTACAAATCCGTAGCGGTGGTTAGAAATTCGAAAACGAGCTTTTACAATCAGCAGATTTTGATAAATTACAGGCACTGGAACGAGGAGCGTTTTTTCGACAACGAGCTCCAGGAGCTCAAAGCACCGCAGATTTTCAGGGTGGATGAGTTTCGGTTTGGAGTTTTGCCGGCTTTCGAGACCCATTTCGACTACTTTTGGCAGCAATTTATGAAAAAGGATGTGGATGTTGTGCTGGTTCCAAGCGTAAACACCTTCAACTCGGGCGACAGGTGGCAAGAGCTGCTTAAGATGAGGGCTTTCGTAAACAGCTGCTATCTGCTTAGGGCCAACCGAATAGGCGAATACAAGGATAAAAACGGACACAGCTGGGAATTTTACGGCGAGAGTATGTTTATAAATCCGGAAGGGGAGGTGGTAGACAGCCTTAAAAACAGCGAGGAGATGTTGATAGCCGCGCTGGACAAGGATTTGATAAAAGAGGCCAGGAGCCGGTGGGGTTTCAAAGCCGCACTTAAAAAAAGAGGGGCTTTATGAGAGAGTATTTTAAAAGACAGATAGAGCTTTGGGGCGAAGAGAGACAGGATGCACTCAAATCCAAAAGTATCGCCATTATCGGCTGCGGCGGTCTTGGCAGCTCGCTGGCGCTGGCTCTTGGAAGCAGTGGTATCGGCACCATATATCTGGTGGATTTCGATGAGGTCAGTATTCACAACATCCACAGGCAGATTACGTTCAAAATGGATGACGAGAAAAAAAACAAGGCCTGCGTCAACAAAGAGGTTATAGAGGCCAGGTCCCCTTTCGTAACCGTAAAAGCCTTTGAGGAGGGGTTCGAGGAGTTTACGAGGCGGGGAATAAAGCCCGATGTTGTTTTGGATGCCACCGATTCTTTGCCTGTTAGGGCAAAAATAGACAGATACTGCAAAAAAGAGGGAATTCCCTGGATATATGCCAGCGTAGAGGAGTTTCACGCCCAAATCTGTTTTATGCAAAAAGCCTCTTTCGACGCTTTTAACATAAGCGACAGAAAACCGAAGGGCATAGCTGCTCCCATAGTCATGACGGCAGCCTCTTTCGAGGCCAACCTGGCTCTTAGGTATCTGGTGGGCCTGCCAGTTAAAAAAGACCTGCTTTACTATCTCTATTTCGATGATAGCGGCGAGTTTAACATAGCCAAATTCAATATGCCAAAGGATGAGGATGAGATTTGAAAAATACCCTTTTGAGAAACTGAACGAGCTTTTAAAAGATATAGAGCCAAACAGCCATTACAAGCCGCTTGTTTTAACCATCGGCGAGCCCCAGTTCGAAACTCCGGAGTTTATAGTCCGTGAGCTGGAAAAAAACGCCCACCTGATAAACAAATATCCAAAAACCGCCGGTTTGGATGAGCTAAGAGAGGCCGTTTTGGGTTTTGTCAAAAGAAGGTTTGACATATCTCTTGAAAGCGGCGAGCTGCTGCTGACATTTGGCACCAGGGAGGTGCTGTTCAATTTTCCGCACTATCTTCTGCATGGCAAAGATAACCCCGCAATGGCTTTTACCAACCCTTTTTATCAAATTTACGAGGGGGCGGCAATTGCCGCTGGAGCCAGGATAAAATATCTGAATTTGACGAAAGAGAACGGGTTCAAACCGCAAATCGACAGCTCTTTGAAAGATGTGGACCTGGTGATAATAAACTCTCCAAACAATCCTACCGCCTCTGTTATGGAGATGGAGGAGCTAAAAGAGTGGGCAAGGGCCGCTTTGGAGTATGATTTCGTGCTGCTAAACGACGAGTGCTACAGCGAGATATACACCTCAAGCCCGCCGCCATCGCTGCTTGAGGCAAGCGCGCAGTTAGGAAACGAGGAATTTAAAAATATCCTGGTAGTCAACTCCATCTCAAAAAGAAGCAGCGCTCCCGGCCTTAGAAGCGGATTTATCGCAGGTGACAAAGAGATATTGTCCGGATACTCCAGATACCGCACATATGTAGGATGCGCCTCTCCGTTGCCGCTGCAGTATGCGGCCGCCGTTGCCTGGGAGGATGAGGAGCATGTGGTAAAGAACAGGGATATATACAGAAAAAACCTCAAAATGGCCCATGAGATACTTGGTGTGGATATTCCAAAGGCCACTTTCTATCTCTGGCTGGAAGTGGGTGATGATATTGAGTTTACCAAACGGGCGTATAAAGAGTATAATTTGAAAGTGCTGCCTGGAAGCTATTTAGGCAGAGAGGGTGTGGGAAACGGCTATGTAAGGGCCGCTTTGGTATATGATGAGAAAAAGACCAAAGAGGCGCTTGAGCGGCTAAGAGAGCTTATAAGGAGTTGAGATTGTATGATACCGGTGAACTGTTGAAAGAGCTGCGTAAAAAGAGGGAAGTGGCTGTAAAAGAGGGTGATATCGTTGGACTTTACGATGTTTTGGACGCCTATTTGGCAATGGATTTGGAGGGTGAGGAGATAGACGAGCTTTATGAGCTGATTTTGCAAAACGCCTTTGACAAGCTGGCTGATAAACTGACCCGGGGCGAGAGGTTTGATTTGGAGAACGAGGTGGATGTATACAGTGCCAGAGCCATATACGAACATGCGCTTGAGAGATGGGACAGCAAAGATTTCAAAGGTGCTAACGAACTTTTTTTGGTGCTTTCATACCTTGTGGAGGGCTCTATACAAAAGAGTATGATTTTGGGACTTGCCCTGACTGCAAAAAGGGTGGGGTTGGATGAGTTTTTGAATGATTTTGTGGACAGAAAGGCTCTGGATGAGAGCTCTTTGTTTTTTGACAGGTTCACCGCAAAAGCGGACAGGTTTTTGAGTGAGAACTCTTTGCTCGTAGAGAGTGAACTTAAAAAAATAGACAAAATAGCGGCACAATGAAGGTTCATTTCATAGGAATAGGCGGTATAGGCCTAAGCGGTCTTGCGAGGTTTTTAAAATACAACGGCCATATGGTAAAAGGGAGCGACATATCCGAAACGCCACTTACCAAAAAGCTTCAAAACGAGGGCATCGAGGTATTGATACCACAGCACTCTTCCAACATAGGAGGCGATGAGGATATGGTGATTTATTCGGCTGCCATCAAAAGTGACAACGATGAGCTTATAGAGGCTAAAAAGAGGGGTATAAAAACCCTCTCAAGGTCACAGGCCCTCCCGTTTATTTTGAAAGAGCACAAGGTTTACTCCGTTGCCGGAGCCCACGGCAAAAGCACCACTACGGCCATTTTGGCATCTATCTTGAAGGAGGCAAACGCCATCATCGGAGCGGAGTCCAAGGAGTTCGGCTCAAACGTAAGGTTTAGGGATAGTTCCACACTGGTGTTTGAGGCCGATGAGAGCGACGGCAGCTTTTTAAACTCGAACCCCTATTGCGCCATCGTCACCAACGCCGAGCCGGAACATATGGATTATTACGATTACGATTTAAAGAGATTTTACCAGACATACCAGGACTTTTTGATGCGAGCCAGGGTGCGGGTCATAAACTGTGAAGACCCGTTTTTAAACGGGCTTGATATGGAGGCTGTGAGGCTCTATCCCCAAAAGGATATCCGGATAAAGAGATATTTTTTAAAAGATGACGAGCCATATATCGCCTTTGAGCTGAAAGATTTGGGAGAGTTCGAGGTATGGGGTTTTGGGGAGCATATAGCCCTGGACGCCTCTTTGGCTATTCTTGCGGCTATGCAGGAGATGGATGTGGAGGAGATAAGAGAAAACATAAAAAATTATCGGGGTATAAAAAAGAGGTTCGATATCGTTCAAAAGGGTGAGGAGTTTATCGTCATAGACGATTATGCCCATCATCCAACCGAGATAGAGGCTACACTAAGCTCCCTGGCTCACTTTGCCAATCTAAAAGGGCTAAAAGAGATAACCATTATCTGGCAGCCACACAAATACTCCAGGGTTATAGACAACATTGAGAGTTTCAAAAGATGCTTCAAAGGGACCACGAGGCTAATAATTCTGCCTGTTTGGGCTGCCGGAGAGGAGCCCAGGAAAATCGATTTCAAACGGGAGTTCGCCGGATACAACCCGCTATTTGCCGACAGGGTGAAAAAGGAGCGTGACAGGTATTTGCTGATGAAGAACCAGCAGGTGGTCGAAGAGCTTAAAAGCGGTGTTATAATAGGCTTTGGGGCCGGGGATATCACATATCAGCTAAGAGGACTCAAATAGTGGCTTTTTTATATCTTTTAATATCCCTTCTTCTCATTTTTGGAATCGTCGGAGCGGTGGTCTATTTTTTTACCGATATGACGAGTCGGGTAAAATATCTTGTAATAGCCTCATTGCTTTTTGGGTGGCTTTTGATAGCCGGATACAGTTATTATCAGAATAAGAAGCGGATATATCACGATATGTTATATTATAATTTCACCCACGGAAAAGAGCTTGTGTGCCAGGCCCCCTTCAATCAGCAGGTTGTCGTAAACAACAGATATTTCGATTTTGTAAGCGGGACGATGGTGTTTATGGGAAAAGAGGGCAGCCCATACGAGGGGCTTGTGGTACCGATAGATGGATGCAGGCTGAAAAAGTGAGACAGGAGAGGTATTGGATATAGAACAAAAGTTGGATATCAAAGAGTATCTGGACGGTTTTAGAACCTTCTTTGCCAGGGAGAAGCCCATAGCTATGGAGGGTGATACATCCGTCCATTACGGCTTTATAAAAGAGCTTGGCAAGTATCAGTTCAAAGCACCGCCAAAAACAGCCAATCTTGATACCCAAATCATCCATATAAAAAAACAGGGGGTTTTGAAACTTTATGAGATATTTGAATTCGTAAAAATTCTCAGATATTTCAAATATCTGAAAAGTTTGAAATTTGAGGGAAGACTGAAAGAGTGGCTGGATAGTATCGAGATAGTGCCGGAAATTGGAGAGATTGAGGGATTTTTTGACGAAAAGGGCAATTTGAAACCGGAGGTGGACGAGAGACTTCATACCCTTGAGGCCGCCTTGAAGCAGAACAAAGAGATGATTACCCAAAAACTGCAGGCTATTATAAACAGTAAAAAGCTGCAAAGCTACCTGGTCGACAGACAGATTCACTATATCAGTGGCGAGGAGGCTTTGCTGGTAAGGGGTGGGTTCAACCATGTATTGAAAGCTACCGTCGTTGGAAGAAGCAGTGGAGGATTTTTCTATGTGGTTCCCCAGGCACTTACGCAGCTAAAGGAGAAAGAGGCGGATATATTGAGCCAGATAGAGGAGATTCACTACTCCATAGCAAAAAGTATCAGCTCACAGTTTTTGAAGTGGATAAAGTTTATCGAATTTATAAACAGGGCATATGACAGATTCGACCACTATCAGGCCAGGGTAAATTTTTATAAATCTAATGATTTGAATATCATAATGCCAAAGGGTGACGATAAGATTGTTTTAAAAAATTTCGCTCATCCGGCAATAGAGAATCCAAAACCTGTAACACTGGATTTCAGTAAAAAAATCCTCATTATAACGGGAGTCAACGCCGGCGGAAAGACGATGCTTTTAAAATCCATTTTGAGTGCGGCATATTTTGCGAAGCATCTTATTCCTATGAAATGTGACAAAGATTCCCATATCGGGCGTTTTAAAGAGATTTTGCCGATTATCGAAGACCCTCAAAACGTAAAAAACGATATATCAACTTTTGCCGGAAGAATGTTGGAATTTAGCCGCCTTTTCAATAAAAACCATTTATTGGCCGGTGTGGACGAGATAGAGCTGGGAACAGACAGTGAAGAGGCGGCTACACTTTTTAAGGTGATTTTGGAAGAGCTGATGAAAAAGGATATAAAAATAGCTATCACCACACACCACAAACGACTTGCCTCCCTGATGGCCGCTTATGATGAGGTGGAGCTGGTGGCAGCTATGTATGATGAAGAGAAGGGCGTGCCCACTTATGAGTTTTTACAAGGAATTATCGGAAAAAGTTACGCTTTTGAGACGGCAAAAAGATATGGTATTCCAAGATATATAGTGCAAAGGGCAAAAGAGGAGTATGGTGAGGACCAGGCAAAACTGAGCGAGCTTATCGAGCGGGGAAGCGAGCTTGAGCGGGAGCTTAGGCGTAAAAACGAGAAAGCTGAGAGGGAGTTGAAGGAGATAGAGAAGGTAAAACTCAACCTTCTGGATGAGAGGGCGAGGTTCTATGATGAGCTAAAGAGCGAAAAAATGAAGCTGCAAAGGGTTTATGGCGAAGCTTTGGAAGAGCTTAGAGAGGCTATGAAAAAGAGAGAGAAAAAGG
>JAMOUF010000253.1 GCA_027068245.1 Campylobacterales bacterium
TTCTCACCCTTTTTATGAATTTCGAGCAAAAAACTCTCATTGCCCCTTTTTACAGCCACGAGCGTGTTCTTTGCCTTTTTCAAAGGTTTGGCAAACCATAAAAAGTCGAACTCGCCTACCTGCCTGGGAGTGTCGAACTCTTTAAAATCTTTTACGGCGATATGAGGCATCTACTTCACTTTTACAACGATTTCTTCACTGGGTCTGGATACTATTCCGTACTTATCTATAGCATAGACCCTGTAGATATATTTGGCCCCCTTTTTAAGTTTGTCGTCATAAAAACTGTTCTTTTTTATATGTTTGTAGATATATTCGTTCTCTTTTAAAAATCCCAAAATCTCTTTTTTCTTAACCATGTATTCGACCGCCCTGTTATCCGGAGACTGCCACTTTATAGTAACGGCCCGCCCATCGAAGTGGTGCTCCAAAATAACCGGCGCCGCAGGTTTTGGAAGCGTTGAGCCCACCGCCGGCACATCCTGCTTGAAACTCTCCAGCCTGTCCTTGTCCACCGCAGTGACCTTATAGTATCTTTTCACCCCGTCTTTGTTGATGAAATCGGTATACTGGGTCTTTTTTGTTTTCGCTATGGCGATGTAGGGCCCTATCTCGAATATGGAGCGATAGACTTTGTAATACTCGATATCCGGCTCAGGGTTTGGCAGCCATCTTACTACGATTTTTTTAGGTAGGTTTTTCGTGGCCTCCAGCCCTTTGACTATTGAAGGCCTGGGCTTGGTATTGCCCTTTACAACCTTGCTCGGTTTTGAGACGATGCCGTCACAGGTTTTCGCCCTGAGCCTGTAGAGATACGTCATATTGTCCTTCAGTCCTCTATCGATATACTCCGCACTCAGCCTGTCCTTGACATAGGCTATCTTTTTCCAGTCCACATCCTTCTCATCCGCTCTTTCGACTATATATCCATCCACCCTCAGGTAAGGATGCGGCCTCCATATGAGTTTTATTACCTTTGGAAGGTGGTCCACCGCTTTGAAAAACGAGACGGATTCGGGTATGGGAAGCGTTCTGGCCTCGAGTTTTGGAGAGGGATAGGACTCTGCGTTTTTGGTATATGCCGTTATCTGATAGTAGTATCTGGTATTTGGCTTAAGTTTCTTGTCGATATAGTGGGAGGAGAACCTTGTGTCAACCTTCGCTATGCGTGTGAGTTTGGCACCTTTTTGCCCCCTGTATATATAGTATCCCTTTATGTTTTCGCTGTATATGGGAGTCCACTCAAGAGCAATTTTCGTAATATCCGGTATATATCTGACCTCTTTGACTTTGGGAAGATTTGGGTCAATCTTCGGTTTTGAGACCTTTGGCTGGATACTGCACCCACTCAGTATTATCAAAAAGCTCAATAAGATTATCTGGCTCAATTTTTTCATATATACTCTCCGTTTCAAATTTGTTTTTTAGATATCTGTCCATATCCTCGGGCAAAGGAGCTGTAAAATAGAGCAACTCCCGACTTTTTGGATGTAACAGATATAAAATATAGGCGTGTAAAAAAACTCTGCCAATTTTATCACTTTGCCTCTTAAAACCATATAAACTATCACCAAGGATATGGCGGTTCATCGAGGCCAGGTGGAC
>JAMOUF010000254.1 GCA_027068245.1 Campylobacterales bacterium
GGTTTTTTGGGATTTTTCGAGCAGCAGCATAAAGCCCTGCAGCGCCTTTTCCAGCTCATCTGCCGGGTCCGTTGGCTGCTCTTGTGCCAGCAGCGAGATGTTTAGTATCAAACCTGCCAGTAGACTACTTATTAATCGCATCTTTTGCCTCCTTTAACGCTTTGTCTATCTTCTCTTTGGCTTTTTCAAAGGCCATAAGGCCAAGTTTTTTGGCCTCCGACGCCCGGTTTACAAGCTCTTGGGATATAAGGGCCTTCAGGCTCTCCACGCTCTTTTGCGCCTCGGCTTTAAGTTTGTCGAAGATATTGAGTTCCTGGGAGAGCGAGAGCATTTTGTCGCTGATGCCAGGCTCGCTCTGCATGGCTGCCTTGGTGACGGCCTCTTTGTAGATGGTGTCAAGCTGTTGAAGGTCCTTTACTATCTGTTCATAGTTTGATATAAGGAACCTCTTCGCCTCATCCGGGGTATACTCCATTATCTCGTTGAATTTCCGGATGGACTTTTTTATGCCAAGCTTTATACCAACGATTGCTCCTTTTAAAATCTCGTCACTGTAGTTGACGGAGCTTTGGGCTATGGTTGCCGCCACATGAAGGATTGTATAGGAGACGTCGAATATTTTCGTTTTTTCCACCTGGTAGTCTATGGAGTCGTAGGTGAGGTCTTTGGCGATTTCACGGACGGTCTCTTCTATGTTCTCGCCCCTTTCAAGGGCGTTTAGTATGGCAGATTCCGCGGTTTCGGCCAAAATACCCAAAAACTCCATACTTCTTAGCTGAATGTTTGCGATGTTTTTAAGGGCCACTCGTTTTTGTGGTTCGGGCAGCTTTAAAGCCTGGGCCTCAAGTTGTAAAAAGAGGGCTTTAAGCTCCTCTTTCAGTTCCTGCTGCTGCGCGGTTATCTGGGATTTTAGTCTGTCTATCTCGGCTATGAGGTGCGAGATGTTCTCCTCTTTTTTTTGCTTGATTGAGTCTACAAGCTCTTCTATCTGCGTAGGGTTGGTTAAATCGATATCCATAAGCCAAATCCTTTTGGGGTTTGGCTTATTATAGCAAAGTTTATCTGCGTCTTGGGCGTCTGTTGTCTCTTCTGTAGCGCTGGTTTCTTCCGCCGCCTCTGCTTGGTCGGCTAAGCTCTCTTTTGGTCTGCTCCAGAAGTTTCTCTATCTCTTTGAGGCTTTTGCCAATTCTATCACTTCCGGCAATCTCCTGGTTTTTAACCACCATCGCGGCCAGTTTCAAAGCCACTTCAGAGATGTCGGCCTCCGCTTCAAGCAGGTTTACAAGCTCGATTGCCTCGGTGGTGACCTCCTGGCTTAAAACCTGCTCCAAAACGCTCTTTTGTTTCTGGTTTTTAACCTCGGCGCTGGTTGGTATCTCTTTGTTTATAAGAGAGCTTCCAACCTCTTTTTGTATTCTAAGAAGCTGTTTGAACTCGTGTGGTGTTACAAGGCTTATGGCGATACCTTCCCTGCCGGCCCTTCCGGTTCTGCCTATTCTGTGGACGTAGCTTTCAGGGTCGAAGGGGATATGGTAGTTGAATACATGCGTAACGTCACTTATATCCAGCCCTCTGGCGGCCACGTCTGTGGCAATGAGGATTTCCAGGTTGCCCTTTTTAAAGCTTCTTATCACATCTTCACGCTGACGCTGCTGCATATCTCCATGCAGGCCTTTTGCGTTGTAGCCCTGGGCTTTCAAAAACTCCGCAAGCCTGTCCACCTCTATCTTCATCCGACAGAAAATTATGGATTTGTTAGGGTTTTTATAGTCCAAAAGCCGAATCAGTGCCTCATCTCTTTCTCTCTCGTCCACAACATAGTAAAACTGCTTTATGTTTTTGTTGGTGACCTCTTTTTGGGTTATGGATATAAACTCCGGAGAGTGCAAAATCTTTGAGGCCAGCTCTTTTATGGCCTGGGGCATGGTGGCGCTAAAAAGCAGCGTCTGCCTGTTGGTTGGCAGATAGCTGAATATCTCGTTGATATCGTCCAAAAATCCCATATCGAGCATCTCATCGGCCTCGTCAAGCACCACGAAGCTCGGGTTCAGCTCGATTTTGCCGCTTTTTAGAAGGTCCAAAAGCCTGCCCGGCGTGGCGACCGCTACGGATGCGTGCTGCAGATGGTTTATCTGTCTGGAATAGGAGCTTCCACCATAAACGGTAGCCGTTTTTATACCCAGGTATTTACCCAGTCTGTAAACCTCGTCGCTTACCTGCGTTGCAAGCTCTCTGGTGGGAACTATTATCAGTGCCTCCACGGTGCCGTCAAGTTCAAGTTTGTTTAGGATTGGAAGTGCGAAAGCAGCTGTCTTTCCCGTTCCCGTATGGGCCTGGCCCACTATGTCTTTTCCCTCCAAAATCAAAGGGATGGCCTGCTTTTGAATGGGGCTTGGCTCTTTGAAACCGGCCTCTTCGATAGCTTTCATTATCTGTGGTTTTAAATTGAAATCGCTAAATGTCATAATGTTCTCTTTTTGTTGAAATACCTAAGATGAGCGAATCTGGGAGATTCAATTTTGGGTTCACATCAAATAGGTAGGTGAAGAAGAAATCGAATCTGAAAATTACGCCCTTCTCAAGGCTTGGGGCGTATTGTATCCACATAAACTTAAATATAACTTAAGTAGCATAAAACCGGAGGGCTTTTTTGTATAATAAAAGAAAAAAGGAGTTTTTATGAAAGAGATGAAAGATTTTGAACAAAAAGTCGAGATAGAGTATCCCACCGTATGGAGATACAAAGTAATCGGCGAGAATGCCAAAAAGACGAGAGAAGCTATAGAGAGCGTTACTAAGAGGCCAACCACCGTCACCTTCTCCAAGCAGTCCAACAGGGGCAAATACCAAAGTTTCAACGCCGATATCATGGTTCACAGCGAAGAGGAGAGGGAGGAGATTTTCAAAAAGCTCAAAGAGCATAAAGATATCAAGATGGTCTTGTAAAATCTCCGCTTTTGCCCCCGCTCTTTTTCTCAAGGCGGATATTTTCGATAACCATCGCCTTGTCTATCGCCTTTACCATATCGTATATGGTCAAAAGGCCGATACTCACACCCGTCAAAGCCTCCATCTCCACTCCCGTGCGGCCTTTTAGCGAGCATGTTACATAGAGTTTGAAGCCAGGCAGGGAGGGGATGTCCTCTATATCGCAGTTTATCGATGTAAGCAGCAGCGGGTGGCACATGGGAATCAGCTCCGGCGTCCTTTTCGCTCCCATAATGGCGGCTATGACTGCTGTATGGAGCACGGCTCCTTTTTTACCCTTTTCCTCCTTTATCGCCTCATACGCCTCCTGGCTCATCCGGATAACCCCACTGGCAACCGCCACTCTTTTGCTCTCCTGCTTTTGGCCCACATCGACCATTTTGGGCCGTTTTTTCTCATCAAGATGGGTCAGTTTCATAATCCACAACCTTTGTTATAGTATCGTTTTGTTTAAGCCATTTTACGATTTGCTGATGATAGGGGTGGACTCTGTACCTTTCCAAATCCTCTTTGCTTTTGAATGTGGTAACCAGGGCCAAATCGTAGCTTCTTTCGCTTCTTGAAAAGTCCGTTCCAACCTCTATATCTTCCAGCTCCTCTATCTCGTTTTTCATCGATAGAAGTTTCTCTTTCGCTTTTTGTGCTAAACTAAACTCAGGAAACTTCATAAAGACTATATGTTTTACCATAAAATTATCCTTTAGGAGGGTGTTGTGAAAATCTTGATGCTTATTTTACCACTATTTTTGCTTGGGGCACAGTGCAGCAAGTGCGACCTTAACAAAATGCAGATGAGATGCGAATACTATGTGGGGCTAAAAGGGGATATGTCCAAAACCTCATACTGCGAAAGTTACGCCGATTATCTGGACGAGACGAAGGTGTACGGCAAGGCCAGCTGGTACCACCTGCTTGCCAAAAATCCCGAAAAAGCCATACAAAGCGCAAAGAAGGCTCTGAAATTTGGAGAGGAGTACGCAAAAGAGTATATGGCTATAGGTTATATGGTAACGGGTGATAAAAAAAAGGCGAAAGAGCTTTTTGGCTCGATTTCTCCAAATCCCATTGTAGACAAAGACTTTGAGACGGTAAAAAGGATTTATAATGATTTCAATATAGAAGAGGCAAAAAGTTTTTTGAAAAAATAAGTGGTGACCCGTGTTGGATTCGAACCAACGGCCCACTCCTTAAAAGGGAGTTGCTCTACCAGCTGAGCTAACGGGTCAGGTTTGATTTGGGAGTGTAATTATATCATAAAATTTTTAAAGCTTTTTGAAAATCTTTGGGATAGTTGAGATTGAGAAAACTATCTTCCTCTTCAAACTCTACATATACCGTATCCGCCTTTTTAAGCAGCGAGTTAAGTTTCAGGTTTTTAGCGTTTATAGCAGAGTTAAGTCGTGGCAGAAAGCTCTTTTTGTAGATGCCAATCAGAGGATGGGGCCGGGTTGTTTTGGCTACTATGGCCTCGCACTCTTTGTCTGCTTCAACAATTTTTGAGATAATTTTCTCATCGATGAAAGGAGTATCCACGCTGATGGCGAAAAAATCCCCCATATCCTCCAAAATCTGCCCAATTACCGGCATAGGAGCGTAAAGAGATGTTTTATCATATATAAACTCTGCGTCAAAATCGAATTTGTCATCTTTCGTAGAGATATATGTCTTTTTGAAAAGGGGTTTTAAACGCTCATACTGATACAGCGCGAGTGGTTTGCCACGGAAGGTTAAAAGGGCCTTGTCTTGGCCCATTCGGCTGCTTTTGCCGCCGGCGAAAATTACACAGGGAATATCAAAAATCATATCTTCTCTTTTAAATGGTCGGAGTGGCGGGATTTGAACCCGCGACCTCTACCACCCCAAGGTAGCACGCTAACCAGGCTGCGCCACACCCCGAAATTCAAACCGTATTATAGCAAAGCTTTAAAGAACTCTCAAGGCATACGTGAAAGTTTTCATCGATTTTCACCTTGAACCCCCTAAACTCCACCCCCCTCTCAAGTGCTTCGTAAAATATTTTTTTAAACTCATTGTCCCTTTTTGGATGGGGGCTGAAACATTCACACCCCCTCAAAGCCATTATAAGTATGATGGCTTTGTAACCCTCCCTCTTTGCCTCTATCAAATCTTTTATATGTTTTACGCCCCTGGAAGTGGGAGCGTTTGGAAAAAGACAAAGACCTTTTTGCACCAAAGAGCACCCTTTCAGCTCCACGAATGTGTCGTCGACTTTGAAGTCCAGCCGGCTATTTTTGTATCTAACCTCACTCTTTATATTTTGGGGTTTAAATCCCAAAACACCCAGTTTTATGGCCTCTTTGGCGATGGTAGAGTGGAGTTTGGTGTTTATCAAAACCCATCCATCATCCATTTTGGCGGCTATAAGAGTATAGTCACTCTTTAGGCCGGGTCTGTTTTTTACCAGTAAAAGCTCCCTGTTCGGAGTTAAAATCTCCTCCAGTCTGCCCGTATCGGCAATATGGATTTTTTTGACCCCATCTTCCACCTGGGCCAGGGCCAAAAAGCGGTTTTGGCGCTTTAAAAAAACTCCACTTTCCAGATGGCCCAGGCTGTTTAGGTCAAACAGTCTCAATCAAATCTCTCTTGGGTCGGCTATCTTGCCCGCTATCGCACTTGCCGCCGCCACGGCCGAGTTTGCCAGATAAATCTCGGCGCTTCTGGCTCCCATCCGGCCTACGAAGTTTCTGTTGGTGGTGGATATGCAGCGTTCGTTATCCGCCAAAATCCCCATATAGCCTCCCAAACAGGCACCACAGGTTGGGTTGCTGACAACCGCCCCGGCGTCTATGAGCGTATCTATATATCCAAGTTTCTCCGCCTCTTTTAAAATTTTCTGGGTAGCAGGGGTTACGATCATCCTGGTATGTCTGGCGACCCTTTTGCCCTTTACTATCTGAGCGGCTATGGCGATGTCCGAAAGCCGTCCGTTGGTGCAGCTGCCTATAAATACCTGGTCCACCTTCAAATCCATCTTTGCGGCCTCGCTTATGGGCCGTCCGTTGCTTGGAAGGTGGGGAAAGGCGATTACGGGTTCCAGGCTATCGGTGTCTATCTCGATAACCTTTTCATACTCCGCATCCTCGTCGCTGTAAAAAATCCTTGGCTCTCTGGCAAGGTTTTTCTCTTTCAAAAACTCCCGCGTTATCTCGTCCACCGCTATGATACCGCTTTTTGCCCCGGCCTCTATCGCCATATTGCAAAGGCTGAACCTGCCGTCCATATCGAGGTTTTCTATCGTGTCGCCTGTAAACTCCAACGCCTTATAAAGCGCCCCGTCAACGCCTATGCGTCTTATAAGCTCCAGTATCAAATCCTTTCCGTATACATGCTCTTTTGGTT
>JAMOUF010000255.1 GCA_027068245.1 Campylobacterales bacterium
GATATCTAACATATCCCATGTGGATATATCCTTTTTTCTTACTTTCAAAATGGTGAAACGCCCCTTTGCGGCCGGCTCGAACAGCGGTATCTCCTCCACCAAAAATGTATCTCGGCTCTGTTTGAATCTAAACCGGTTGGCTTTGGAGTCAAAATAGATTCTCATTTTGGCAAAAAGAGCGTCCCGCCGCTGTGGGTTTGGTAAAGCAGAAAGTCTTTGGCGTCGCTCAAATCAAAACCGCTGGCCAAAAACATCGGTTTTCCACGCTCGGTCAAAAACCGGGCCGCTTTGAGTTTGGTGACGATGCCCCCCGTGGCGAAATCGCTGTTGGGATTGCACTCATCCTCCAAAAGCTCTTTTGGAATCTCTTTGACCTCTTTTAAAAGTTTCGCATCCCCGTATCTTTTGGGGTCCTTGTCGTAAAGCCCGTCGATATCGCTTAAAATCACCAGCAAATCGGCATCGAAATAGTAGGCCGCATGGGCTGAGAGCTGGTCGTTGTCTCCAAAGACCAGCTCCTCGGTAGCCGTTACGTCATTTTCGTTTATAATAGGAAGAACGCCGTTTTTCAGCAGCGTCTCCACCGCGTTTTTGGCGTGCTCCGTTCTTTTGCGGCTGTCGAAATCATCGGCGCTTAGCAGCAGCTGTGCCGCGTTGATGCCGTATTTTTCAAACTTTTTTTGGTAACTTCTCATCAAAAGAGGCTGACCGATGGCCGCAAGTGCCTGTTTGTTGGGTAAAACCTTCTTATCCAGCTTCACCTTCGTATATCCGGCAGCCACCGCCCCGGAAGTTACCAAAATCACCTGAAACTTTTCAAAAAGCGTAGCCAGAAAATCCACCAGGTTTTGCATCCGCTCCTTTGCCAGCCGGTTGTTCTCCGTCAAAACGGCACTTCCGACCTTAACTACTACTCTCTTCACTTCTTACCTTTTTCACCAAGTCATACAGGGCGTATTTGAGAGGCTCGATATTGATGCGGGCCACCGCGGATATAGGGAATATAAAATATGGAAGCTCCTTTTTATACTCATCCAAATCCTGCAGAAAATAGAGATATCTCTCATCGAGCCCATATCTGTTCTCGCCTCCGGGCTCCAAGGAGAGCTCTTTTATAAACTTCTCTATCCTTGCGTTGGCCTCCTCCACATCCAAAGCGTCGATTTTGGTAAGGGCTATGGCGTAACTTCTATTTGCCAAGGTTTTGGAGAAGTTCTCAAGCTCTTTTTTAAGCGTTTTATACTGAACGATAGGCTCTCTGTAACTGCTTATATCTATCATATAAAGCAACGTTTTGGTTCTTTCTATATGTCTTAGAAACTGCAGTCCCAGCCCCTTGCCCTCGCTGGCACCACCTATGATACCAGGTATGTCGGCCATCACGAAACTTTCAAATTCGCTTATTCTAACCACGCCAAGCTTTGGGGTAAGCGTGGTGAATTCGTAGTTGGCGATTTCGGGCCTGGCGTTGGAGATAGCGGAAATCAGCGTGGATTTGCCAACGTTTGGAAATCCCACAAGGCCCACGTCGGCTATGAGTTTAAGCTCCAGACGCACCCTTTTGCTTTTACCTGGAAGTCCCGGCTGCGCGTATGTGGGG
>JAMOUF010000256.1 GCA_027068245.1 Campylobacterales bacterium
AGGTGATAAGGAGCTGGATCAGGTACTACAATTTGGAGAGGCCACATCAGGCCTTGGGGTATCAGGCTCCATCGGAGGTGATGCCAATTGTAGCTTAAGTTGTGCAAAAACTAGGGGGTCATTACACGCCGACCTTTCTCATCAAACTCCTCGTCGAGAAAAAATATTTCATCCCCGAGCTTGAAAACCTCGAGGTCGGCGAAACTATCCTTGAGTCCTTTGATATAGACGTCATCGAGCTTGAAACCCTCCTCTTTCAGACCGGTTACCTCACCATCAAAGGTTTTCAACAAAAGGGTCCCAGGCGCCGCTATTTCCTCTCTTACCCTAACCTCGAAGTCAAAATGAGCTTTACTGATGCTATTCTCAACTGGTGCGTGGAAAGACGAGTCGAAAAAGAAAGGCTCATCGATCGCCTTTATGATGCCCTCGAAGCTGCAGATCTTGAAAAGATAAGAGACCTTTTCCACGCCTTCTTCGCCTCCATCCCCACGACTGGTATCGGAAAACAGAACTAGCGGGTTACGAAGGTTTCTACGCGAGCATCTTCTACTGCTATTTCACCGCGCTAGGTCTAGACGTGCGCGTAGAAGACGCCACGAGTCAGGGGCGTTTGGATATGGCCGTGCTTTTTAACGGGCGGTGTTTTCTTTTCGAGTTCAAGGTGGTGGAATTGGAGCCTTCGGGAGGGCGTTGAACAACTCAAAGAAAAGAAATACCACGAGAAGTTCATTGGTCAGTGCCAGGAAATCTATCTCATTGGAGTGGAGTTCAGTAAGAAAGAGCGCAATATCGTCGGCTTTGAAGTAGAAAAGCTTGACCTTCCCGTTCCTTCCTCTAAGTAAATTTAGCCTGTTCAAGGGCCAGGGCGTAGTGCGAGAGATCCAAATTAAGTTTGTGCCGAGGGCATAAAAGTCTGCGTTTCTCAAGAGGCCTGGCCAAAGAGACCATCTATAGCAAAAGAGACAAAACCCTCTCGGCGGGATAAAATGGGTGGGCTATGGCGGAGAAGCTTTTTGAGTGCAAGCGGTGTGGGTTTTGTTGTCAGGGGGAGAGCACGGTCTCTTTGAGCCCGGAGGAGCAGGAGCGCATCGCGGCCTTCCTAGAGCTCTCCCTGGAAGATTTCCTCTCCACCTACACCGTGCGCCGCGGAAAGCGGGTGGAGATGAAGACCATAAATGGTCACTGCATTTTCTACGACGAAGAAGAAAGTCTCTGCCGCATCCATCCCGTAAAACCCTTCCATTGCCGCCAATGGCCTCTTCATCCAAGCATCCTGCGCGACGCAGAGAGCTTTGAGATCATCCGCCGCACCTGTCCCGGCTTTGCCCCGGAAGCCACCTGGGAGGAAATCAAAAGATTCTTTCATCAAGAAAACCAGCCTGAATGACTTTTTCCACCAAAAATTTCTTGACATAAAGCCCGCTAAAAGAGAAAGGCGCCCAAGTGGCGCCTTTCTCTTCTTCCTCCGCGTAGAATTTTCAGACTTTACTTTTTGGTGCCTTTTTTCTGCTTTTTGGTCTTTTTGTTCTGTTTTTTGGTTTTCTTTTGCTTCTTGGTGGTTGACTTTTTAGCTTTGCTTTTCTTGTTCTTTTGCTGT
>JAMOUF010000257.1 GCA_027068245.1 Campylobacterales bacterium
CGCTGTCATCAGCCAGGACTATATACTCTCCCCTCTTTTTCAGCCTATCATATACGCTTTTGGCTTTTATGAGGGCGTTTTGCTTGAAGCTATCCCCATCCTCTTTGATATCTATCTCCTCCATAAGCTCCGTATAGGGGGTGATATCACCCAGCAGCTCCTTGAACTCACGCACTTTGCCTCTGTTGGAGGTGGCTAAAATCAGTTCCATCCAATACCCTTTTAGAAAAACTTAGTATAATTTGGCAAAATTTTATCATAAAGGAGCGAGCTTGAAAGAGATTGTCAAAAAGGTCCTGCCGTTGAGCCTCATAGTGGCCTTGAGATTTTTCGGGCTTTTCATAGTTCTTTCGGTTCTTAGCCAGTATGCGCTGGAACTTGAGGGCGGAACGGCCTTTTTGGCCGGTCTGGCCGTCGGGGGATACGCCTTTACCCAGGCGCTTTTGCAGGTGCCTTACGGGGTTTTGAGCGACAAAATAGGCAGAAAGAAGACCATCCTCATCGGTCTTTTGATTTTTGCCCTGGGCTCTGTCATATGCGCCCTGGCAGATAATATCTATGTGCTGCTTATTGGCCGGTTCTTGCAGGGTGCGGGAGCCATAGGCAGCGTTGTCACGGCCATGATAGCCGACTATGTAAGAGAGGATGAGAGAGCCCACGCCATGGCCGTTATGGGAATGGTTATAGCGCTCAGTTTCGCGGCGGCTATGATAATAGGCCCGATTATAGGTGGACTATACAGCGTCAAAGCGCTCTTTTGGCTGACCGCGGCTCTGGCGATTTTGGCTTTGCTGATACTCTTTACAGCCGTTCCCGAGCCTCCAAAAATCGTCCACCACTACAGCGAAGAAGAGGCCAAGATAATCCATGTCTTCAAAGACAAAGACCTGGTTAGGATGTATATCACATTCTTGTTCCACTCATCCACTATGGCGATAGCCTTTTTCCTGATTCCCATTTTGATGAAACAGAAATTCGGCATGGGTCCGGAACACTACTGGAAGGTCTATCTGCCCGCCGTCTTTTTTGGAATTTTGGCGATGGGCCCGGCGGCCATTTTGGGAGAGAAATATCATAAAGGAAAAGAGGTCTTCATAGCCTCCATCATCTTCATAGCCATAGCCTTTGCCCTGATGGGTTTTAGCGACAACTTCTTCCTCTTTGCCCTTGGAGCGGTCTTTTTCTTCATAGGTTTCAATATGTTCGAGCCGCTGCTGCAAAGTTTCGTATCCAAATTTGCCAAGGTCCACCAAAAGGGAGCGGCTCTTGGGGTAGCCAACACATTCGCCTATATCGGCATATTTTTAGGCGGCGCCATAGGAGGCCTTCTGTATGAATACGGCGGGGAGAAAGCGGTCGCGATTTTTGTCATAGCCCTTTGTATAGTGTGGATATACTGGATACTGGGTATGAGAAACCCTGGTGTCAGGGCCAGCCTCTTTTTGGATTTCGACAACTACGACAAAGAGAAACTTCCTGGCCTTAAGGTTATGAAGGGCATTACGGACTTTTATGTGAACGAGACGGAGAAGATAATAGTCGTAAAATATGACAAAGACGAGATTGACGAGAAGAGTATTAAAGAGTTTTTGAAAAAA
>JAMOUF010000258.1 GCA_027068245.1 Campylobacterales bacterium
ACGGGACCAGGTGGGAGGACTTCTAAACACCATCACCGTCAGCAGCGAGGATATATACGAGGCTATGAGAGAGCCGTTGAAGCTGATAGCCGAGGCTTTGAAATCTGTGCTTGAGGACACCCCTCCAGAGCTTGCCGGCGACATCATAGATAACGGTATAGTCCTCACAGGCGGAGGGGCGCTTATCAGAAATCTTGACAGATATCTCTCCGACATCGTGAAAATCCCGGTTTTCATAGCCCAGGAGCCTCTTTTGGCGGTGGCTAAAGGCACGGGCAAGGTTTTGGAAGAGATAGAGATACTCCAACAGCTTGAAGATGATTAAAAAGCTTCTTCTGCTGGCTCTCTTAACAGGTTTTATAACCCTTTTTTTCATATTTAGCTCCTCTTTGAAAGGGGAGTATCAATCCTTCTCAAACAGCATAAAAATATCCATACAAAAAGCCCTTAACGGCATTAGCGACTCCTTTTTCTCCCTTATTCGCCAATCAGAGCAGATAAAAGAGTGTGAAACGAGGGCAAGATCCTTGGAAAAATATAAGATTTTGTATAAAGACCTGTTGGAAAAACATAAGAACCTTTTAAAAGAGTGCGGCGTAAAAAAAGAGCGGGTTTACGATCTTGAATTAGCATCCGCTATCTCGTATGTAAGACTTGGAGACTTTACAACCCTATGGCTGGACTTTCCACCGCCCAAAGAGATTTTGGGAGCGCTTAAAGAGGAGTATGTTGCCGGTATACTCAGGCCACAAGAGGGTAAGTCCGTGCTTTATCTAAATGGCAGTAAGAAGTGCAGCTACGGGGTGGAGTTGGTTAAAAGCGGCGCAAAAGGAATAGCCGTTGGGAGCGGAGACAACAGATACATTTTTGTAAAATATATAGCCAATTACGAGCCGATAGCCGTTGGGGAGGAGGTGATAACAAACGGCCTTGACAATATCTTTCCATACGGCATAAAAGTGGGAAAGGTAGAAAAAATATGGTCCGAAGGGAGTTACAAAGTGGCTGAGGTGGAGTGCTACGCCAAACTTGAGAGGCCTTTTTATTTTTGGATAATTTTAAAAGATAAAACGCTTTCTAATATAGATATAAACTAAATTCGAGTATAATCTAAAACTAAAAATAAGGTATCCGCATGCCAAAAAGAGAAGATATAAAAACCATACTGCTTATAGGCTCCGGGCCCATTGTCATCGGGCAGGCCTGCGAGTTCGACTACTCCGGAACACAGGCCGTAAAGACACTGAAATCGCTTGGATACAGGGTAGTTTTGGTAAACTCCAACCCAGCCACCATCATGACCGACCCCGGATTTGCCGACAGGACATATATCGAGCCCATAACCGAGGAGATGGTCTATAAGATAATCAAAAAAGAGGGTGTGGACGCCATCTTGCCTACGATGGGCGGGCAGACGGCTTTGAATGTGGCTATGGGAATGTATGAGAAGGGGATGCTTGAGGGAGTGGAGTTTTTGGGGGCCAAACCGGAAGCCATAAAAAAGGGCGAGGACAGGCAGGCTTTTAAAGAGGCGATGCTTAAAATCGGGATGGATTTGCCAAAGAGCCGCTATGCCTACAGTCTTGAAGAGGCGATGGAGGCGGCCAGGGAGATAGGTTTTCCGCTGATTATCAGAGCCTCCTATACCCTGGCTGGCGGTGGAAGCGGAGTGGCCTACAATATAGACGAGTTCAAGGAGCTGGCCCAAAAGGGGCTTGAGGCAAGTCCCATCAGCGAGATACTCATAGAGGAGTCTTTGCTTGGGTGGAAAGAGTACGAGATGGAGGTTATCAGGGACAAAGAGGATAACTGTATCATCGTCTGCTCCATTGAGAACGTGGACCCTATGGGTGTGCATACCGGTGACTCGATTACGGTGGCCCCGGCTTTGACGCTGACGGACAAAGAGTATCAAAGAATGCGCGACGCCTCATTCGCCATTTTACGCGAAATCGGCGTGGATACGGGTGGAAGCAACGTGCAGTTTGCCGTAAATCCGGATACGGGCAGAATGATAGTTATCGAGATGAACCCAAGAGTCTCAAGAAGTTCCGCCCTGGCCTCCAAGGCCACCGGATATCCTATTGCAAAAGTCGCCACCTTGTTGGCGGTTGGATACACCCTTGACGAGATACAAAATGATATCACCGGCACGGCCGCCAGTTTCGAGCCCACAATCGACTATATCGTGACGAAACTGCCAAGGTTCACTTTTGAAAAGTTCCCACACGCAGACTCTACGCTTACCACCTCGATGAAGAGTGTGGGTGAGGCGATGGCGATAGGGCGGACCTTCAAGGAGTCCGTTCAAAAGGGGCTTTGCTCACTTGAGACCGGACTATCCGGATTTGACAGGATTGAAGCCGATATAGATACGATTAAAAAAGAGATTAGAAGACCCAACGAGCACAGGCTCAGATACGTGGCCCAGGGTTTCAGGGAGGGGCTGAGCGTGGATGAGATATATGAGCTTAGCCGTATTGACAGATGGTTTTTGTATCAGATAGAGGAGATTGTAAAGTTCGAGGAGAAAATCGATCTGGATATTTTGCAAAACCCCGATTTGCTGCGACGGGCCAAAACTTTTGGATTCAGCGATGAGATGATAGCCAAACTTATAAACGGGAAGGAGAACACCTCCCTGACCCAAAACGACATCTTCAACGCCAGAAAAAATCTGGGCGTGGAGCTGGAATACAACGAGGTGGATACTTGTGCGGCGGAGTTCGAGGCAAAAACGCCATATCTATACAGCACCACCAAAATCACCTCCCATCCGGAAGATAAAGCCAAAATGGAAGATGAAGAGAAGGTGCTGATTATCGGAGGCGGCCCAAACCGCATAGGCCAGGGAATCGAGTTTGACTACTGCTGCGTCCACGCCTCCTTTGCCCTGGAGGATATGGGGATAAAATCGATTATGTATAACTGCAACCCCGAAACCGTATCCACAGATTACGATACAAGCGACATACTCTATTTCGAGCCTATCGATTTCGAAAGAGTCAGAACGGTCATAGAAAAGGAGAACCCATCGGGCGTCATAGTCCATTTTGGGGGGCAGACCCCTTTGAAACTGGCAAAGTCTTTGACCGCCATCGGAGCGAAGATAGTGGGAACCAGCGCAAAGGTAATAGACTTGGCCGAGGACAGGGAGAAGTTCAGCGAATTTGTAGCGAAAAACAATCTTTTACAGCCCGCAAACGGAACCGCCACCACGAAAGAGGAGGCTTTGAAAATCGCCGACGAGATTGGTTATCCGGTATTGGTAAGACCCAGTTACGTGCTTGGTGGAAGGGCCATGAGAATCGTTTACAACGAGGATGAGTTGAAGGAGTATATGGATGAGGCCGTAAGCGTAAGCAACGAGTCTCCCGTTTTGATAGACAAATTTTTGGACCACGCCATAGAGCTGGACGTAGATGCGATAAGCGATGGTAAAAGGGTCTACATAGGCGGGATAATGCAGCATATCGAAGAGGCTGGAATACACTCGGGTGATAGTGCATGCTCTTTGCCTACCGTATCTATCTCCAAAGAGCTTTTGAAAGAGGTGGAGGAGCAGACGAAAAGAATAGCCTTGGGACTTGGCGTAAAGGGGCTTTTGAATATTCAGTTCGCTATATTCAAAGAGAAGGTCTATCTGATTGAGGTAAACCCAAGAGCCAGCAGGACCGTACCTTTCGTTAGCAAAGCCACTGGAATTCCCATGGCGAAAGTGGCTACCAGGGTTATGATAAAGGGTGATTTGGTTGAGGCGTTGAAGTTTTATGACGAGTATAACGTGGTGGACTACTCAGGTGAGATTTTACAGCCCGTATTAAAGGGACATATCAGCGTAAAAGAGGCGGTATTTCCTTTTGACAAGCTGCCCGGAGCCGATCTGCTTTTGGGCCCTGAGATGAAGTCTACCGGTGAGGTTATGGGGATTAGCGACAACTTTGGCGAGAGTTTCGCAAAGGCGCAGTTTGCGGCCAAAAACCAGCTTGCGACCTCTGGCAAGCTCTTTTTGTCGCTGACCGACTATGACAAACCCCACGCTCCGGAAATTGCCAAACTTTACAAAGAGCTCGGGTTCGAGATTGTGGCTACCAGGGGGACGCATGAGGTGTTGAAAGCGGCCGGGGTAAAGAGCGAGCTGGTATTTAAGATAAGCGAGGGCAGGCCCAATATCGAGGATTTGATAAAAAACAGCGAGATTGCCATGGCCATAAACACCAGCGACAACAAATCCAGCAAAAACGACGCCAAGATTATCCGCCAGGAGGTTTTAAGGCATCAGATACCCTACTTCACCACTTTGAGCGCCGCAAGGGTAGCTGCGGAGGCCATAAAGGTTTTAAAAGAGAAGGAGCTAACGCCAAAGGCGCTTCAAGACTATCTGGATGAATCCAAATAAGATATACCTGGCCCAGACGGATACCACGGCCGGGTTTTTGTCTCAAAATGAGAGCGGACTTAAAAAGGTGAAGCGGCGTCCTTGCTATAAACCCTTTTTAATGGAGGTGGCCTCTTTGAGTGAGCTGAAACAGTTTACAAGAGTTCCCAAAAAATTCAAAAAAGTGGTAAGAAGGGCCAAAAAGACGACCTTTATCTATCCAAACAAAAAAGCGTTGCGGGTGGTGAAGGATGAGGAGCATCTGAAATTTTTAAGGAAGTTTGGTTGGATGTACAGCACCAGCGCCAATGTAAGCGGCCAGGGATTTGATATCGGTTTTGCAAAAAGAGCCGCCGATATAGTGGTCGAGGACAGGCGTGGGCTTTGGGAAGGCCCGCCCTCGAGCCTTTTGAAGGTAGGGAGAAAAAAGATAAAGAGAGTGCGTTAAATTTTCCATTTGCGGTCGGCCGGTTATCGTCCCCGCCATCTTCAAGTATATGGCACCCGGCACAGCTTATACTGTTCTCTTTGAATGGAAATACCCAATGTTACCACGATTAACATCCAATAAAATTGATTTTTATCAAGCCAGTGGGTCCTCGTCCCTGTGTGGCTTCCAACAGAGATTGAAAAACCTGTTTTCGCTTTTTAGCGTCTCCTCGTCGCAGCCGCCGATAATATTTTTTGCCCACAGCTCTATCTTTTTTGCCACCTCTTCTCCCCACTTTCCATAAAGGGCGTTTTTATAGTCCTCGCTGGTATAGGTTCTGTTTCCAACGAAAGGCAGACCGTTTAGTGCCTGGAGTTTGAATATCTTAAAAGGCTCCTCGTCAAGTTTTGGGGCTTTAAACTCCTTTTTCGCATACTCAATCTCCTGCTCTTTTCTTTTTTTAAAAGAGAGGTTTTTAAATATCGCATATTTCGTAGCTTCCGCTATGCCTATCGCCTCTGCCAAATCCTCATCGAAGCCCAAAGCCATCGCTCTGTATTTTTGCAGTGCCGCCATTTTGGGAAATCTGTTGATAAACATAGCCCGCTCCTGTTGACAATTTTTTGAAATTAATCTATTTTACTATAATACAGAAAAAATTTGGGACGGGAATGGATATAAAAGAGAGGTTGAAAAAAGAGATTTTGATAATCGACGGTGCGATGGGAACCCAGCTGCAAAATGCGGATATTCCCGCCGATGCCTGGGAGGGCAAAGAGGGGTGTAACGAGCTGCTTAATAAAACTGCTCCTAAAATTATAAAAAACATTCACAAAGCCTATGCAAAGGCCGGGGCCGATATCATCAAAACCAATACCTTTGGCTCTATGCCCTGGGTTTTGGAGGAGTATGAGTTATCTCATTTAGCAAGGGAGCTTACATACCTTGGGTGCAAAATAGCCAAAGAGGCGATAGAGGAGTTCGATGATAAGAAGCGCTATGTGGCCTGCTCTTTGGGACCTGGAACGAAACTTCCAAGCCTGAATCATATAGACTATGACCAGATGTATGATGGGTATTGCGAGAGTTTAAAAGGAGCGAAAGAGGCAAAAGCGGATATTATCTTGCTTGAGACCTGCCAGGACCCTTTGCAGATAAAAGCGGCCATTCACGCCTGTGAGGATATCGTGCCGCAAACTCCCGTGATGGTGAGCGTTACCATAGAGCAGACCGGCTCGATGCTAATAGGCACCGACGCAGAGACGATAGCCGTGATTTTGGAGCCTTTCAATATCCTGTCTTTGGGTTTTAACTGCGGAACGGGTCCGGATATGATGGAGCAGCATCTAAAGATTTTAAGCGAAGTTTGGGACAGACCCATAAGTATCCACGCAAATGCCGGACTTCCACAAAACAGAGGCGGTTATACCTACTACCCTATGGGGCCGAAAGAGTTTACCGAACTTGAAGCCAGATTTACCAAATATCCGGGCGTTGCTCTGCTTGGTGGGTG
>JAMOUF010000259.1 GCA_027068245.1 Campylobacterales bacterium
AAGTTGCCATATTCTCCACCCCATATGTTCTGGCACCTATAAAATTATATGATATGTTCTCATCGTCTTTGTTTATAAGCTTTGGGCTGTCGTCTTGGAAAAAGGAGCTTTTCGTATAGATATAGTTTTTCATCGTTTTATGATAGTCAAGATGGTCCTGGGAGATGTTCGTAAAAACTTTTAGCGCAAACTCAAGCCCCTCTATCCGGTTTTGAGCTATGGCGTGGGAGCTGACCTCCATGATGAAATATTGCGCCCCTGCCTTTTTGGCCTGAAATATGCGGTAGATGGTCTGAAGTATGGAAGGCGTGGTAAGGCTCTTTCCCTCAACCATATTATCATCTATAAAAAACCCCCTGGTGCCCTGAAGGGCACTTTTGCGGCCAAGGTCAGTCAAGATGGAGTATATGGCGGCTGTCGTCGTGGTTTTGCCGTTAGTGCCGGTTACTCCCACTATCTGCATATCTTCCAAACCAAGTTTTTTCATAAGCTCTTTTGGAGTTATGTAAGGGGAGTTGAAGTCGAAATATTTTCTGTTTTGCTCACTCAGCAAAAAGAGAGTGTCGCCGTCTATTTCGGCGGTATTGTCGCAGACGGTAATCTCGTTAAATTTATATTTCATCTTTTTTACTGTCCAGTTTCTCAAAAAGTTCTCTAAGCTGGCTGTCCAGCGGATAAAGTCTGCTGGCGTCTTCTATATAGCTATAGACCTGCTCTTTAAATCCATTGCTGATTAGGTTGTCTATAAAATCGAATAGCTCATCTTTTTCTGTAATTATGACTTTGGTGCTGAACATTATATCTTCATAGGCCTCTTTGAAAGAGCCCCTTTTCTTTATAATCTCTTTGAAGTCGCTGTAACTTATACCTTCGCTGAAAATCTGTTCTTTGAAAGGGGCAGCCAGCTCTTCCAGACTGTTTTCCAGGGAGTCGTTTGTCTCAATAATCTCCATGACAATCTCTTCCGCGTAAGGCTCTTTCTCCTCTTTAAGTACGATATAGTAGTCAAAGAGCGCCACAGCTTCCTCTTCGTCCTCCTTTGCCAGGTCACAAAGGACTATACCCAGGCGGGCCTCTTTACTGTGCGGCTGTTTTAACAGCAGCAGTCTGTAGTCTTCCTCGGCTTTGGAAAATTCCCTTTTCAAAAATGCCTCAAAAGCAGAATTTAAAATCTGGATGTTATTCATAAACCTCCTATTCTCCTTCATACTGCATAGCTATATCTTCCCATTTGTCCTCATACCCAGGCGGCACGTTTATCACCTCTATATCGGGATGAATATCCATCTTCAACTGCCTCTCAACGCCGTATTTAAGCGTATTTCCACTGGCACTGCACCCCACGCAGGCACCTCCGAGCTGGACGAACACCTTGCCGTTTTTCACACCCAGAAGCTTTATGTCACCCCCGTCAAGTGCCAGCATAGGCCTTATCTTCTCTATGCTCTTTTCCACCGCAGGATATAGGTCCTCATCAGAAAATGGAAACATATAAAATCCTTATTAGTTAATGTGAAGGGAATATAATCGATTTTTACTTAAAGTCTACTGAAGAAATAGATGTAGTTGGTATAACCTCTGGGGTTATACCAACTC
>JAMOUF010000260.1 GCA_027068245.1 Campylobacterales bacterium
TATCCGCTCATCTATCTTTTTGTAAAGCTCCTCGTCTATAAGTGGCGTTGGGGCGTATGCGCCCATTCCCCCGGTATTTGGCCCCTTATCTCCATCAAGAAGCCTCTTGTGGTCCTGCGCCGCCGGAAAGATTGTATAATCCTCTCCGTCGCTGACGGCAAAGAGGCTGAGTTCATAACCGTCCAGATACTCCTCTATTATCACCCTAAGACCCGCCGGACCGAAAGAGTTTCCGCTCAGCATCTCGGCAGCCGCCTTTTTGGCCTCCTCACGGGTTTTGGCTATTATCACACCCTTTCCCGCGCACAGTCCGTCAGCCTTTACCACGATGGGAGGCTCCAGCTCGTCGATGAACTCCGCCGCTTCGTCCATGATGGAGGTCTCTATATATCTGGCCGTCGGGATGTTGTGGCGTTTTAGAAAGTTTTTCATAAAAATCTTCGAACCCTCCAAAAGGGCAGCTTTCTGGGTAGGGCCAAATATTGTCAGACCCCGCTCTTTAAAAACATCAACAATACCCTCCACCAGGGGGTTTTCCGGACCCACAACGGTCAGCTCTATTCCTCTTTCTTCCACGAAATCGGCCAAATCCCCGAAATCCTGGGCCTCCACGTTCTCGCCCAATGCCAGCGTAGCCCCGTTTCCAGGGGAGAAATAGATATTGTTTATGTTTTTGTCCCGTTTCAAGGCAAGCCCGATGGCATACTCCCGGCCGCCGCTTCCAACTATTAAAACGTCCATCTGATTAATTCCTTTTAAAACTGAAAAAGCCCAAGCGGGCGTTCACGCAATGCCATGGTCCCTTAAGACCAATAAGAGGGAGCGAGTTTGGCCTTAGGCGGCAACTTCTCGCCGGGTCTCCCCGGCTCAGGCGAAGCCACCGACACACGGCCAAAGCTACAGGCCTCCCTCATGCGCTTGATGTCGGACCCCCATACTGCGGGTAGCGCACCGCTCAGGCTTTAAAACGTATTATACCAAATTTTTAATGTAGTCCACACCCTCTTGCAGGGTTTTGCCTCTTACGATTTCCACAGGTCCATCGAAGGCCTGGGCACTCTTTTTACCCAGGGCAAAAGCCCTGTAACTCTCATCCCAGCCGAAACATTTCAAAAAGCATTCCACCGTGGAAGGGGATGAAAATAAAATGGCGGAGCCTTTTGGGGGTGGTGGAAGTTTGGGACAGTTACAAAGGGTTTCGTATACGGTTTTGGCATCTACACAAAACCCCTCTTTCTCAAGCATCGATTTTATGTCGCTCACCACCTTTTTGGGCTTTAACAGCAATATCCTTCCGCTTTTTGGCAAAAGTTTCGAAACCTCTTTGGCAAAATCCTCCCCATAAAAGGAGGAGGCGGTGTAGTATAGAGTTCCGCCAAGGCTTGTTACGGTATCGCCGGTAGCCTTTCCTATCACCAAAGCGGGCACCTCTTTCCACCCATTGGTAAAGGAGTTCAACGCTTTAACGCCGTTTTTCGAGGTAAAAAGAAGATAGTCGTATAAAGAGAAATCTATAGGTTGTGGAAGCGGTTTTTGCGTGATTACCGGGAGCTTTTTGGCTCCCGTAACCTTGGTATCGGAGAGGATGTAGATA
>JAMOUF010000261.1 GCA_027068245.1 Campylobacterales bacterium
CCATACTCTTTTTCAAAACCACGCCCGCAACCACCAAAGGTCCCGCCAACGGGCCTCTTCCAGCCTCGTCTATACCGCACAGCATCTCTCTCCTTTTTGTGAAATGATAACAAATTATAAATTTATGTTTAATTGATAAAAATTGTCAAATAATAGTCTCCTGTTAACCTTTTTGAGTTATAATGGTTAAAGCGCCATTTTAATCTTCATCTAAGTATGGAGTGAATGAGGAGTCTTCTATGGAAACTATCTACGACACCTTCAAAAAACACGGTTATTCCAGACGGGATTTTTTAAAATTCGCAGCCACCATATCGGCCTATCTTGGAATTCCATCTTCATCATATTCGGCAGTGGTCGAGAGACTGCAAAGCAGACCCAAACCTGTTGTGGTGTGGCTGGAGTTTCAGGACTGTTCCGGCTGTTCGGAATCTTTTATAAGAAGCAGCGATATTCTTCCATCCCATCTTTTGGTGGATTTGATAGATGTGGAGTATCACGAGCTGCTAATGGCAGGTGCCGGTGAGGCGGCAGAGAGCCATAAGGATGAGACAATACAAAAGTACAGGTGCGACTATATCCTGGTAGTAGAGGGTTCCGTACCTTCGCCCAACAATGCGGCCTACTGCACCATAGGAGGCAGAAGTAGTTACGAGATACTCGAGGAGGCGGCTAAATACGCCAGCGTGATTATGAGCGTGGGGAGCTGTTCGAGCTGGGGCGGTCTGCCAAAAGCTGACCCAAATCCAACCCATGCCCTGAGCATTCTTGAGGCACTGCCACATATGAAGGAGAAGATTGTCCATATTCCCGGCTGTCCCCCTTTGGCGGACGTGATGGTCTCGGTGATAATGGAGTATCTGATAAAAGGGCGGGTTCCGCCTCTGGATGACCAAAGGCGGCCTCTTTCGTTTTTTTCACAGACCATACACGACACCTGTTACCGCAGGCCTTTTTACAATACCGACCAGTTCGCCAAAAGTTTCGACGACGAGGGAGCCAGGGAGGGGCACTGTCTCTATGAGCTCGGGTGTAAAGGGCCAATTACGAGAAACGCCTGCTCCACTTTGCGCTGGAATGGGGGACTGAGTTTTCCTATCCAGTCCGGACATCCATGCTTTGGATGCAGCGAGCCGGATTTTTGGGACCAGGCCCATATCTACGAGCCGGTAAGCGCTCCTGTCAAAACGCCTGACGCAAAAGAGTACACTTTCGCTGCCGCAACCGGCGTTTTACTGGGAGCTGCCGTTGCCGCTGCAGCGAAACTCGGCAGTAAAAAAGAGGAGGACGGACATGTTTGACACCTTTTTAAAGCACCTTTCGCAGGTTCCTTCCATGAGTGACGTGGAGCTGCTCCATTTTGTAAAAAGCGATCTGTTTTATGCGACGATGATGATATTTGTTTTCGGCCTGCTTTATAAAAGTGCGCGGATATTTGTCCTGGGTATTCCAAAAAACCGGGCCAAACCAAAAGGCAGTCCCTTCTGGGCCACCGTGAAAATACTTTTGTTAAAACCCTATTTTGTGCTCTCTTTCAAAGATATCCGCATAAGAAGGGCCGTAACAGTCATAGCCGGTATAATTT
>JAMOUF010000262.1 GCA_027068245.1 Campylobacterales bacterium
TATCTCAAAACTCCCTTTTTTCAAAGAGGCCTTCTCCAGGCTGATTCACTCCAAATCCCTTACGAGTTTTTTTCTGCTGGGTATGTTAAACGGGTTTTTACCCTGTGGGCTGGTATACTTTTTTGCAGCTTCCGCAGCGGCTACCGGCAGCCCGTTTTGGGGTGCGGTGGTGATGCTGATATTTGGGCTTTCTACGATACCCGTGATGTTTTCTTTGGGAACGGTGGCCGGCTTTTTGAAAAGCTCCTCTTTCAGGCTTTTGATGATAAAGCTGGCCTCCATTATCATCGTGCTTTACGGCATCTACCTTATATATAAAGGCTACTGGTTCATTACAAACCCGGACGCCTCGATACATACCTGCCACTGATATGGAAAAGTCGGTTCCAAATTTCGCTTTGCTTGATGACTTTAAGATAGGAGTCTACGGCCTTTTGGAGGTTGAGGAGATATTGAAGGGGTATAATATCGTCAAAGGCCTTTCAAATTCGGATCTTATAATTACCTCATCGCCAGATATTTTAAACGAGCTTCCCTTTGAGAACAGATATATCCTGTTTGTTGGTCCAAAAGATAGCGATCTTATACTCAAGGCCTTGAACAAAGGGGTATATAAATACCTGCTTTTTGATGAGATTGATAGGCTAAAAGAGTGTGTTGAGGAGATAAAGACCCAGTTTTTTATCAAAAAGGCGAAAGAGTATAATGTCTTTATGCTGCATCAGTATAAAAACGCGATAGACAGCAGCAATATCGTCTCAAAAACCGATAAAAAGGGGATCATAACCTACGTAAACGAGGAGTTTTGCAAAATAAGCGGATACTCCAGGTCCGAACTGCTGGGTAAAAACCACAATATCGTCAGGCACCCCGATGTGCCAAAAGAGCATTTCGAGAGCTTTTGGAGAACCATTTTGGATAAAAAGATCTGGAAAGGGACGGTAAAAAACAGGGCCAGGGACGGCTCCACTTTCTATGTAAACACCACCGTAATCCCAATTATTGACTATAAAGAGGATATTGTCGAGTTTGTGGCTATCAGATATGACGTAACCAAAAATATCGAACTACAACAGAGGCTTCAAAAAAACGAGAGGGAGCTGGAGCAGCTAAATATAACACTTGAGAAAAAGGTTAGGGAACAGACAAAAGAGTTAAGAGAGCTTAATCTCAACCTTGAAAAGAGGGTGGAGATAGAGGTGAAAAAGAACAGGGAGAAAGAGAGGCTGATGTTTCAGCAGGCAAAGCTGGCTTCACTGGGAGAGATGCTTGGAAATATCGCCCATCAGTGGAGACAGCCCTTGATGGAGCTAAGCATACTGCTTTATAAAATGAAAAAGACCCATGGTCTGGATGAGGTATATCAAAAGGGCAATAACATCATTGAGCGGATGAACCAGACGATCATAGACTTTCAAAACTTTTTCAATCCGGATAAGAAAAAGGAGCGGTTCAATGTGGCCCAGACCATAAACCAGACGCTTTCGATTATCGAGGGCAGCATCAAAAAAAACAGGATAGAGATCGAGCTGATGCTGGATGAGAGTATCTATTTTACAGGGTTTAAAAACGAGCTTTCACAGGTGATCCTAAATCTTGTCAACAACGCAAAAGAGATTTTCATACAGCGTGGGTGTAAACATAGAGTGATCAAGATAGAGCTTTTTAAAAAGAGTGAGAAGATCTTGATTAGAGTCATTGACAGTGCCGGAGGCATAGAGGAAAATATAATGGAGAGAATTTTTGATCCCTATTTTACCACCAAAAAAGGGGGAACCGGACTGGGGCTTTATATGTCAAAGATGATAATACACAACAGTATGAGCGGGATTTTAAGCGTCAGTAACACAGATTCGGGAGCCGTGTTTGAGATAGAGTTAGAGGAAGAAAATGTGTGAAAATCTTTTAAAAAGCCTAAGCGTTTTATATGTAGAGGATGAAGAGGATATAAGAGAGATGCTAAAAGAGGTGCTGGAAGAGGATTTTTTGGTATTTGACGTGGCAAAAGACGGCCTTGACGCCCTTGGCAAATTCAAGCGCAAAGAGTACGATCTTGTCATAACCGATATAGAGATGCCGCGGCTTGACGGTATGGAGCTTGCAAAGAAGATTAAAGAGAGATCCCCGTTTACTCCTGTGATTTTGCTTACGGCATACAGCCAAAAAGAGAGGCTTTTCAAGGCGATAGACATAGGAATAAACAAATATCTGGTTAAACCCTTTACACCGGAGAAACTCCTTGAGGCGATATGTGAAGTCGCAAAAAAGTTCAAAAAGAGCCTTCGCCTGGATGAGGAGATGGTTTATGATTATGAGACAAAAGAGGTAAAAAAAGTAGAGGATATCCAAAGGCTTACGAAAAAAGAGTCCGCCTTTTTGGAGCTACTGTTGAAAAACCCTGAAAAAATCGTTTCTATAGATGAGATTAAAGAGGTTGTGTGGGGTGGGGATTTCAGTGAGGATGCTTTGAGGGCGTTGGTAAAAAGGGTTAGGAAAAAGACCAAAAAAGAGCTGATACAAAACATTCCATCCCAGGGATATAAGATCAACATTTCACACAAATAAACTTTAGATTTACTTAAATAAGTCAGGTAAGATGGAAACTCCATTTTTAAGCTTTCTTACAACTTTTATCTATTATAATGGTGTCGTAAAAATGTCAAATTAGTGACAAATTCTATAGGAGGTATTAGATGCAAAATCCTGCGATTGAGTATGATTATACCGTTGCGAAATGGTTTAGCTACCTTGCCATTTTGTTCGGTATTATCGGGATGGGTGTCGGTGTATGGATTGCCTTTGAACTGGCGTTTCCTGAACTAAACTATGTGGCTGGAGAGTATACGCTTTTTAGCAGATTAAGACCACTTCACACGAATGCCGTTGCTTTCGGTTTTACGCTAAGCGGTATTTTTGCCACATGGTATTATGTGGGACAGAGGGTTTTAAAGGTTTCCATGGCCGAGAGCAAATTTTTAATGGCGGTAGGTAAACTCCATTTTTGGCTATATTTTATCACTATTTTACTTGCCGTTGTAACTCTTTTGACAAGGTATACAACTTCAAAAGAGTATGCCCAACTTGAATGGCCTATCGATATTTTGGTGGTTATCTGGTGGGTGCTTTGGGGTATCAGCATCTTTGGTCTTATAGGAATTAGAAGAGAGAAGACGCTTTATATCTCTTTATGGTATTACATCGCCACTTTCCTTGGTGTGGCTATGCTCTATCTGTTTAATAACATGGAAGTTCCTACATATTTTGTAGCCGGAATGGGTGATATAATGCACTCGGTAAGTATGTACGCAGGAACCAATGACGCAATGGTGCAGTGGTGGTATGGACACAATGCGGTGGCATTCGTGTTTACAGTGCCAATTATCGCTATGATCTATTACTATCTTCCAAAAGAGTCCGGACAGCCGGTTTACTCATATAAACTTTCACTTCTTTCATTCTGGGGTTTGATGTTCGTATATCTTTGGGCTGGCGGACACCACCTTATCTATTCAACTGTGCCAGACTGGATGCAGACCATGGGTTCAGTTTTCAGTGTAATTTTGATTCTTCCTTCATGGGGTAGTGCACTGAATATGCTTCTTACGATGAAAGGTGAGTGGGGACAGCTAAAAGAGAATCCTCTTATCAAATTTATGGTTTTGGCATCAACTTTCTATATGCTATCGACTCTTGAAGGGCCGATTCAGTCCATCAAATCCGTTAACGCCCTTGCGCACTTCACCGACTGGATTCCGGGACACGTGCATGATGGAACTCTTGGATGGGTTGGGTTTATGATTATCGCAGCCATTATGCATATGGCTCCAAGGTTTTATAAAAGAGAAATATATAGTAAAAAACTTCTTGAGATGCAGTTTTGGCTACAGACAACAGGTATCGTTCTTTACTTCTCCAGTATGTGGATCGCGGGTATTACACAGGGTATGATGTGGAGAGCTGTGGATCAGTATGGTAACCTTGCCTATTCATTCATAGATACAGTTACGGTGCTTCATCCATACTATACGCTTAGAGGAATTGGAGGACTGTTCTACTTTATAGGTCTTTTTATGTGGGCGTATAACTTTTATAAAACAATGACAGCGGCTAAGCAAATCGAAAAAGAGCCTGCATTTGCTACGCCGATGGCCGGATAAGGAGGCATGAATGTTTAGTTGGTTAGAAAAAAATCCGTTCTTTTTTGCGGTGGGTGTATTTATAGTAATCGCTTTTGCCGGACTTGTAGAGATAGTTCCAGACTTCGCGCAGCAGTCACGCCCTGTGGCTGGCGCCAAGCCGTATGATCTGTTGAAACTGGCTGGAAGAAATGTATATATCAAAGACAGCTGTAACGCTTGTCACTCCCAGCTCATCCGTCCTTTTAAAAGCGAGACGGACAGATACGGAATGTATAGCCTTAACGGCGAATACGCATATGACAGGCCTTTTCTATGGGGAAGCAAAAGAACCGGTCCCGACCTTCACAGGGTAGGTAACTACAGAACCAGCGATTGGCACGCAAACCATATGTGGGATCCTATAAGCGTTGTTCCAGGTTCTATTATGCCGGCATATAAACATATGTTTACAAACGAGACAGATTTGGAGACAGCATACGCAGAAGCTGTTACTGTTAAAAAGGTTTTCAACGTTCCATATGACAAAGATATCGATGGTGACGGGAAGATCGATGTTCCTCTTGGCAGTTTCGAAGAGGCCAAAGAGAGAGCTTTGAAAGAGGCGTTAAAAGTTGCCGAAGAGACGAAAAGAGAAGACCTGGTCCAGATGGTTAAATCTGGCAAAATTCCGGAGATTGTAGCTTTGATAGCTTATCTGAACGGATTGAAATAAGATGGATCCAAAATTTATACAGGGTGTTTTGTATCTTGTATTTATCATATTTTTGACATTCATCCTGTATGGATACATCATTCACCTATACAGAAGTGAAAAAAAAGGTGAGAAAGATTATGAAAAATATGGGAAGCTGGCTCTTGATGACGAGCTGACTTCCAAGCCAGTTGAGGGAATAGAAGAAGAAAACAAGAAGGAGTCAAAATGAATTGGCTAAGCGATAACGTTAACCAGTTGGCTCTGCTTGGTGCTGCCGCCATTCTGATTTTAACAATCGGTGTGACCTGGAAGTATTTCAAGCAGATAAAAGAGGGAAAGAGTGAAGGTGAGCTAAAAGAGGAGAATTGGGATGGTATCGGCGAATACAAAAACAACTCTCCTGTAGGTTGGTCTTTGGCCTTTATAGGTACGATGATCTGGGGTATCTGGTATTGGTTTTTTGGATACCCACTTGATGCTTACTCACAAATAGGTGAGTATAACGAAGAGGTTAAAGCCTATCAGGCAAGATTTGAGAGCAAATGGGCCAATCCAACAAAAGAGGATCTTTTAGGTATGGGAGAGGGCGTATATCTGGTTCAATGCTCTCCTTGCCACGGAATCGATGGAACCGGAATAGAGGGTAAAGCGCAGGATTTGACAAAAAGATTCATAAATAAAGAGCAAGTTCTATCGGTAATCGAACACGGTTCTGCGGCCCTGGGTGACAAAGTGATGGACGGCCAGGGGCAGCTGGGATATCCTATGGGAGAGATGCCTCCGGGTCTTTTAAGCGGAGCTGACGCCGTTGCCGTTGCGGAGTATGTGGCAAACGGATTTAAGGGTAACGACAAGGGTGCCGAACTCTATCAAAGTGCATGCGCCAGCTGTCACGGACCGGATGGAACCGGAATGGACGGTATGGCTCCAAATCTTAAAGAGTATGATGATAAATTGATTGCTGCTGTATTGGAGCATGGAAAAGTAGGAATTATTGGAACGATGCCAAGCTTTAAAGGCAGACTAACAAAAGTTCAAGAAAAAGCGGTTGCAACATATATCCGCTCACTTAGTGAATAAGGAGCTAAGATGAATGAGAACAGAGCACTATGGGGACTTCACGGACTTGGGGGCTACTTTATAGCAGTAGCCCTGCTTTTAGGTATTTTGGCCTATTTGACATATGCCGCGATTATTACGCAGACTGCCACGGCACAGCAAAACTATGAGCTCAAAGATCCTTTTGGCATCAAAATGATAGCGCCAGATCTTGGAAATGAGCCGCATATTGTAATTCACGGTAAGCCTGTTGGTGGGGATACTCTCCATAAGTGGCAATTCGTTGAAAAATAGGAGGATATAATGGTTGATAAATTAGAAAATATTATCGCCTGGATGCTATTTGGCATGGCGATAATCACACTTTGGGCGGTAGCGACTCCAAA
>JAMOUF010000263.1 GCA_027068245.1 Campylobacterales bacterium
AGGGTTTTGGACCTCTTCACTCCTATAGGCAAGGGACAAAGGGCACTTATTGTGGCACCTCCAAGAAGCGGTAAGACGGAGCTTATGAAAGAGCTGGCCCACGGGATAGCCAAAAACCATCCGGAAGTGGAACTTATAGTCTTGCTTGTAGACGAGAGGCCCGAAGAGGTTACGGATATGGAAAGAAGCGTAAAAGGCGAGGTCTACAGCTCCACATTCGATATGCCCGCAAAAAACCATGTAAGGGTTGCCGAACTGGTTATCGAAAAGGCAAAAAGACGGGTTGAGATGGGTAAGGACGTGGTGATTTTGCTCGACTCCATCACAAGGCTCGCCAGGGCATACAACACCGTAACCCCTTCAAGCGGAAAGGTTCTAAGCGGCGGTGTGGACGCAAACGCGCTGCATAAACCAAAGAGGTTCTTTGGAGCCGCAAGAAACATCGAAGAGGGCGGAAGCCTCACCATAATCTCCACGGCCCTTATCGATACGGGCTCAAGAATGGACGAAGTGATTTTCGAGGAGTTCAAAGGAACGGGTAACAGCGAGATAGTACTTGATAGAAGAATAGCAGACAGGCGTATCTATCCGGCAATCGACATACTAAAATCGGGAACCAGAAAAGAGGAGCTTTTAATCGACCCCAACACTCTTCAGAAGGTATGGGCTCTAAGAAACGCCATGCAGTCTATGGATGAGATAGAGGCATTGAAGTTCTTATACTCAAAAATGCTGAAAACCAAAAACAACGAAGAGTTTTTAAGCATTATGAACGAAGGCGCCTGATTTTTGAGAGCGGCGGTTTTTGACAGCGGAGTAGGCGGCCTTACGGTAGTAAAGAGCCTGCTGGAGCACAATCTGTTCGAGGAGATAGTATATTTCGGCGACACCGCCCGGGTCCCATACGGCATCAAGGACAAAAACACCATCATACGCTACTCCCTCGAAGCTCTGGAATTTTTCAACAATTTCGAGCCAGACATCCTCATAACCGCCTGCAACTCGGTAAGCGCCCACGCTTTGGAAGAGCTTAAAACCAGCGCTCCCTATCCGGTGGTGGGCGTGATAGAGCCAGGTGTTCTGGCTGCCAAAAAGAGGCTGAAAAAAGATGAAAACATCCTCATAATCGGAACCAACGCCACCATATCGAGCAAAAAGTACGAAAGACTTCTGACAAAAGAGGGCTACTTCAACATCACCTCGAAACCCACACCCCTTTTCGTCCCTCTGGTAGAGGAGGAGATATTTGAAGGGCCTGTGCTGGAGGCGGCCATGGAGCACTACTTCAAAGGGCTAAATCCGGATGGGATAATTTTGGGATGCACCCATTTTCCCCTGATATCCCACGCCATAAAGAACTATTTTGAAAAAGCGAAGCTTATCCACTCCGGAGAAGCCATATGCGAATACTTAGAAGAGCACCTGGGGATAAAAGAAAAGAACAAAGAGACCCGCATAGAGCTCTTCGCCTCCGAAAATCCCTCAAAGCTTAAAAAGATAGCCGCGCTTTGGTGCGGGATTTAGATATCTTTGTTGATGATATTGTCTAAAATAATCAGTTTTATATCCCACCGGCTCTTTTT
>JAMOUF010000264.1 GCA_027068245.1 Campylobacterales bacterium
CATCCACGAGCCTTAGCACATCCTCGGTGGTTTCGGGCTCTTTTATCTCCAAAAAGAGATTACCCTTTCCAGCCACCGTCTCCAAAACCTGGCGCAGCGTGGCTACCGGCTCGCTGTTTTCTATGAGGATATGCTCTTTTATATACTCATAATCCGCCTCCAAAGCTTTAAGATTTACGCCAGATACCCTCATAAAATCCTCGTCGTGAAGCAATATAAGCTCCCCGTCTTTCGTGCGTCTGATATCCACCTCGATGATATCGCACTTTATCCTTAGGGCGTATTTTATGGCCGCGATGGTGTTTTCCGGATACCTCTCCACCCCGCCCCTGTGGGCCACTACTGCAAAGGGTTTTTTTGAAAGTGCCAAATCTATCATAGATGCTCCCTTATTATATCGATTACCTGCTCAATCTTTTGTTCGTCAAGCTTTCCACTCTCTACAAACAAAACTCTCATATCCTTATCCAATACCACGATGTTTTGGTTTTTATCCGCCAGTCCCCACTTTTTAACAAAAACCTTCTTTTTATCCTTCACATAGATAGTATCCGGATACTCTTTTTGCTTCTTTTTCAAAACGGCGTTTAAAACGAAGTTCGGCATCCATGTCGCGGCCATATTCACAACGGCCACGCTGCTATATCTGCTCCTATCAAACCGCTGCTCTTTTACCTTTTCAAAAAGCTCTTTGTTCAAATCCTTTTTGGACGGGTCGCTATAGATTAAAAAGACAACCTTGCCTTTAAGGGTGGTGGTATCGAAAGCTTTGCCATCGACCCTGCCCCCGTCTTTTTTATCCAGCACCACTTTGGAAGCTACCTCTCCAACCTCCAAACCCCACAAAAACGCGAAGCCGGCCATTAAAAACACAAACCATCTCATCTTCTCTCCAATACCCTCTTTTTGATAGCGGGGTTCGTCATATTCTCGCCCCGATACATCATCTTCAAAAACTCCTCAAAACCCACAGCTCCCTCGGTTTTTTTCTCATAGACGCCAAAACCGTAATTCATCGGGGTTCTCTCCCCCAGCTTGTACCAGGCCTTCTGTGCCGGTATATAGTGTTTCGTGTCCCTAGTATAGACCCAAAGCTTTATCTCATCTTTGTCTTTACCCTTTAGCCACAGGGCCAGACATCCAGGGTCGTCGAAAAAGTAGGTTTTGCCATCTTTTAGCACGGCCTGGGCGGAGTGCTCTTTTGTCTCGAGCTGCATCGTGCATTTTACGCACTGAACCTCTTTGGGTTTAAAATCCAGCGGCTGACCGCTTCTGTTGCCCTCTTTATAGACTCCGATTTTTTCGCATCCCAAAAAAAGCAGCAGCGCCAAAAGTAAAAAATACCTTCCCATCCTATCTCCTAAAACAGCCAGACGCCGTTTTTTATATAAAAACCTATCACAAAATAGCTTAAAATCAAGAGTGTAATACCCAAAAGCCATACCGCCCACCTCTTATATCCGGCCATTGCCGCAAATGTGCCCAAAAAGAGGGTGGCATAGATAAAATAGCCTATATAGCCATACTCTTTTTGCAACATACAAAATGGGCAGCGGTGGGTTGGAAGCTCATAAATATAT
>JAMOUF010000265.1 GCA_027068245.1 Campylobacterales bacterium
GCCGAACCGATGCTCGAAGAGGAGATAAAAGAGGCTATGAACTACTCCAACGAGATTGTCCCCACCCCATTTGACATAGACAAACCAATCTCGATAGAGGAGGCGGCTGAGATATTGAAAGACTCAAACAGACAGTTTCTGGTATTTGAGGATAAAAGCGGCAAGGTAAGGGTGCTTTACAAAAGAAGTGACGGGAAATTAGGCCTTTATTAAAAAGAGGGGTAACCCCTCTTTTAATTTCCAGGTAGAGTTACTGTAGGTTTGAATGTAACCTCGTCACCCTCTTTAAAAATGACGAAGTTTTTGTTGTCAGGAGTTTGGATAAACGTCCAGGCAAAACTTCCATCTGGATTCATACCTTCAAGTTTTGCGGCAAATGCCAAATCAGCTGTTAAATATATCCAGTCAAACTTATCATCACCATAGTGTATAAAATATCCATTAATTAAAAATGTTTTATTGTTTATTGCACTTTTAATTACGGACAAAGGTGTCTGAGAGGGAACTGTTGCTGTACTTGTAATACCACATTCAATTGGATTTGCCTGACAATATATAACGGCATCATGTACCCCGTCTTCATATCCTCTCTCATAAGCTCCAGCTATAGCCTCTTCACAATCATCTAAACCGCCTTGGGAACCGGTTATGGAAATTTTTACCCAGTCCAAATCCATCTCATGCCCTGTCCACCATCCATATGGTGAAAAATGTATCTTAAGATACTGATAGTGCTCTATATCCGCTTTCTGCGCACTTAAGGGCTGTTCTCCTATATAGTTACCATTTATCCAAATTTTAGCATTGCCTGCTGGAAAATCAAATACCACTTTTGTAGAAAACCATTTATCCCATATTGGCTGAAACACCTGACATTCTCGCAAACTATTTACTGTACCGCAAAAACCAAAATTATTTCCTGTATAAGGAGGAGGATAATCTCCATAAAAATAGTTACGGTAGAAAACTCTACTCAAATATTTCACGCTATATCCTCTCGCAGCTTCAGGATTGTAGTAAGCATATGGAGGAATATTATAGTTTTTCGAATGAGGATCATATGGTGTTTCATAATTTACCAACGCAAAATACACACCACCCGCAAAATATTCATTGGCATAATGAACCTTTGCTTTCCATTCCACCGTTATAATGTTATCGGTTCTTATCAAAAGTCCGTTTTTGTTTATTAATTCCGGACCCTCATCAATATCATTTATTTTAAGATACAAAATGCTATCTTGAACAATAGCCTTTTCGTACGCAGCTGGGAAATAGTCGGAATTATATCCCCCGTGATTGAAAACCAGCCAAAAATTACGGTTAAGCGTATTAAAATCATCTCTGTAGTCTAAACACCAGCCAAATGTAAGTATAATTACAAACATTAGAAGAATCTTTTTCATGGTCCCTCCTTTTCAATATGAGTGATGGGACCCATCAATTAATTTTATATCTTACTTGCTTAATTATGTATTAAACGTTTTTTTACCTCGCTTACAATCTCGGCGTCCTCGGCAAGGCTGAGCCATCTGAAGGCTTTGCCGCTCTGCTCTTTTCCGCTGAGGATATCCCCGCTTTTTCTAAATTTCAAATCGAGCTCTGCTATGTCGAACCCGCTTTTTAGTTTGCCAAACTCCACAAGCCTTTTGTTGTTTTTATCATTGGTGTATAAAAAGCAGTAGCCTTTAAGCCCCGTTCTCGATACCCTGCCTCTTAGCTGGTGAAGGGTTGCCAGCCCCATATTTTCAGCGCCTACGACGACTATGGTGGAGAGTTTTGGTAAAGATATACCCACCTCCACTACCGTTGTGGCAAGAAGGATTTTCCCTTTATCCCTAAACTCCTCCAGCACCTCATCCTTTTGGCTATCCTTGCCATGCGTCACATATACAAAGTCGAAATATTTCTGCCAAAACTCTCTCGCCTCTTCCAGCGACTTATACTCGAAATTTTCGCTCTCTTCCACCAGCGGATAGACTATCAGCACCTGTCTGCCCTGGGAAGTCTCTTTTTTTATATGGGCCAGAAGCTCTTTGAAATCCTCTTTAGATATGACATGAGTCTCGATATCCTTTTTAAAGGGGGTCTGTTTGATAAAACTGAAATCCACCAAAGCGCTTTGCATCATGGCCTTTGTCCTTGGAATGGGAGTGGCGCTGAACTGGAAAAAGTGGGGCGCCCTGCTCTTTTGAACCAGTTTTTTCAGCTTCTGGCGCTGCTCGGTGCCGAACCTGTGCTGCTCGTCCACCATCACCACGCAGGCCGTGGGAAGTTTTCTATACAGCAGAGCATGGGTGCCGATGATAAAATCGTAACGCTCCAGGTCCTCGACGGAGGTTTTGGCGCTTACCAAAGCGATTTTCATATGAGGCGGCAGGAGCCTTTTTGCCTCCTGATAGAGCTGGTTTGCGAGGATGGAAGTGGGAGCCATCAAAATGGCCCTGTTGGGATAGGCAAGATAGGCGGCCCCGAACATCACAACGCTCTTTCCGCTTCCCACATCCCCCACTATCACCCGTTTGGCCGCGAATTTGGAGGCCATATCCGATTTTATATCCTCCAAAGCCTTCAGCTGGTCGGATGTGAGCTTGAAAGGAAGGTTTTTTATAAACCCATCCAGCTCCCCCTTGCAGCTCATCACTGCCTCGAGCCGTTTTCTTTTCCCCTTCAACGCCTTGAAATACCTGAAAGCCTCCAAAAACTTCAACGCATAAAGATACTCTCCCCAAAAATCTCCTCTCTTTTTAAACTCCTCGTAAAATCTCTCATCCGGATAGTGGATTTTAAGCAAACTATCGGCTATCTTATCCGGAACCTCCTCTTCTATCAGTGCCTCTTTGGTTAGATATTCCTCTTTTAGCCTCTCGAATATATCGGCCCTAAGAGGGGTTTTGTACTCCGGATATATCCGTCCTATCTTGTAGGCGGCAATCTTTTTTGGCTGGATAATCTGGATTTTTTTAAAAAAATTCACCTTTCCGGATATATACAGCGTGGAGCCGGCTTTGAAAGTGGAGTAGTGGTATGGCGTGGTTTTGAAAAAGAGAAGCTCCACCATCCGGTTTATGTTTTTCGCATACGCCTCCACTTTGTAAAATTTACCCCCTTTTATCTCCTTTAACAGCTCCACCTCCAAAAAGGCCTCGTTTTTATCCTCGATATGGGGTTTCAAGATGTAGTTGTGATAGGCTTTTGGGGTTAGCAGGGCCAAATCCAGTACCGATTTGGCCCCAATCTTTTCTAAACTCATTTTGTGACTATGGAAAAACTCAGCTTTACAATCTCCGGATGTTTTTTGATATACCGGTTCAACTCTTCAAGACTCAAAGACTCTATCTTTTTAAGCTCCATTTTCGTATAGCCAAGCCCATGCCCGCTGTAATACTCATTAAAAGCCCTGCTTAGCCTCTGCTGGAGCGTCTCGTTTCTTAACGGTTCGCTGCCAAGTATAAACTTTTTGGCGCTCTCAAGCTCCTTTAGGGTCGCCCCTTTTTTCACAAACTCCTCTATCACCTCTTTTACAAGCTTTTTGGCCTCCTCCTGGGACTCCAGTTTGGTCTGCAGGTATCCGGTAAAGTAGCTGTGGCTTTTCGTTACCCTGGCAAAGGCGTAGGCGGAGTATGCAAGCCCCCTTTTAACCCTTATCTCCTCCATTATCCGGCTGCCAAACCCGCCGCTGCCGAGTATAAACATGGCCACTTTCGATTTGTAAAGCTCGTCGCTGTCGATTCTTTCATAATAAGGGGAGCCAAAGTAGATATAGGCCTGCTTGGTATCCTCTTTTTGGACTACCTCCTCCTCTTTGTCCCTTGCGTTGTAAAAAGGGAGCGGCTCCAAAGTTCCTCTTTTTAGCCCCTTAAGCATAGCCAAGGCCGCTTTTTTGGCCTCGTCCAGCTCCATATCGCCGCCCATTACCAGTATTATGCGCTTCAAAACCAGATGCCTATCCAAAAACCCTTTCACATCCTCGAGAGTGATTTTCTCCACGCTCTCCACCGTCCCGTCGCTGGGGTTTTGCAAAGGGGTATCTTTGAAAAGGATTTTTTTTAGATTGATACTGGCGATATAGTCATAGTCGCTTTTTTTTCTAAGCAGATAGCCAATAGTAGTGGCCTTTACCTTTTTCAGACTCTCTTCGTTCAGATTGGGCTGGGCGAACAGCTCGCCCACCAGCGCCACCCCCTCATCGAACACATCTTTCAAAGAGCTAAGCTCCACCACCATGGTCTCTACGCCCGCGTGGACCCCAAATCTGATGGCCTTCTTCTCCAGCTCCTTGGCAAACCCCACGTTCCCAAGCCTCTTACTGCCCTGGTTCAGCATCTTGGCGCTAAATTTCGCCAGGCCGCTGAGATTGCCGTCCTCTATGCTTCCACTCTTTTGAAACACAACCTGCATAGACCTTATAGGAAGTGAGCTGTCCTTTTCAAAAATCAGCGGTATCTCCACCCCGTCTATCTTCACGCTATCCAAAACTGCACCCATCAACACCCCTTGAATTAGTAATATGGTTAAAATAAGCCCTCTCATCGGTAAACCTCTAAAATATTGTATGCGGTATCCCGCTTTGCGGGTATCTCCCCCACATCCTTGATAAGCCGTATCATCTCATCCTGGTTCATTCTGTTTTGAGCCCCGGCAGCCTTTACCACATTCTCCTCCATCATCGTCGAGCCCAAATCGTTCGCCCCGTAAAGCAGCGCCAGCTGGCCTATATAGCTGCCCTGGGTAACCCATGAGGACTGGATGTTCTTGAAGTTGTCAAGAAAGAGCCGGCTTACGGCAAGCAGCCTCAGATATCGGTTCGAGCTGCTCTTGTGTGTCACGATGCCTCTTTTTTGCAAAGCGGTGTTATAAGGCTGGAACGACCACATTATAAAGGCTCTAAAACCTCCCGTCTCATCTTGTAAAGCGCGTATCTTCTCCCAGTGCTCCACTATCTCCTCATCACTCTCCACGCTTCCGTACATCATCGTAGCCGTCGTTCTCATCCCAACCTCATGGGCCGCTTTGTGGATATCCAGCCACTCCCGGGAGCTTAGCTTTTTGGGAGAGATTATCTCTCTTACCCTGTCGCTGAGTATCTCGGCTCCGGCTCCTGGAATGGAGCTTAGCCCTTTGACTTTTAGACGCTTTAGCACCTCTTTGTAGCTTAAACGGCTTACTTTGGCGATATAGCTGATTTCTACGGCGCTGAAACCGTGAATGGTGATTTGGGGAAACTTTGTATGGATATGCTCCACAAGCTCCTCGTAGTAGTCGATTTTGAGTTTTGGATGGACCCCTCCTTGAAAGAGTATCTGCGTTCCGCCAATCTCCAAAAGCTCCTCAATCTTCTCGTCAATCTCCTCGAAACTCAAAATATAGGCGTCATCGTCCTTGGCTTTTCTGTAAAAGGCGCAAAAGTCGCAGTCCACCCAGCAGATATTGGTGTAGTTTATATTCCTGTCGACGATAAAAGTGGTGATTTTTTCGGGATGCAGCTCTCTTTTTCTTTGCAACGCCATTTTGCCAAGCTCTTTCAAATCCCCCTCTTTTATGAGTTTCAGCGCCTCATCTTTACCCAGTCTCACCAAACCCTCCAAACACCTCTTTAAGCTCCAGGTTCAAACCCAGCGTATCCACCGGCAGAACGTCTTTATACGAGTAAAATCCGCCAAAGGCGAATCCCCCATCCTTGTATACGAACTTCTCGATGATGGCGTATTCTGGCTCCACCAAAAAATACTCCCCTACCTTCAGACACTCATAAAGCTCGAACTTCAGCCTCTTGTCCGCATAGGCGCTGCTTTTATTCACTATCTCGAATACGGCTTCGGGTTTATGGGTATTCTCTTTGCCAAAGATGGCTATATCCGGATAGACCAGGCCGATGCTCTCCTTCTCTTTCAAAGGGCAGAAGAGTTTCAGCTCGAAAGGGTATATCAAAACATCCTTTTTCCCCCTGGCCCCTTTCAGGCCGCAGGCCAGGGCGAGCAGCACCTGCTGGTGGGTCTTATCCTGAAAGAGCGGGGCCTTTACCACCTCACCGAAAATAAACTCATATCTGGCCTCCAGTCGGTATTTTTCCGCAAACTCCTTATACTTCACGCTCTTTGTCCTTGGCTATGGCATCAAGCACACCATTTATGAATTTTGGAGCCTGGTCGCCCCCAAGCTCCTTGGCAAGCTCCACGGCCTCGTTTATCGCCACGGCTCTGTCAAGGTCGCTAAAAAGCAGCTCATATGTCCCAAGCCTCAAAATCGCC
>JAMOUF010000266.1 GCA_027068245.1 Campylobacterales bacterium
CCTCCTAACTTCCCCAAAGGCCCTTTGTGCCGCCTATTAGAAACTGAGCCGCTATCAAAAAATAATATTTCACTAACCAAACAAAAGTTATAATTTTTAAAAGCGAAAAGGAGATAAAGTGTCCGACTGTTACGAAACGCTGTTGAAACTTACCCAAAACCTCTCTACAAAAGAACGAATCCACGTTATAAACGAATATCTCGAAACTCACTCTCAGTGTGAAACCGAGTTTACTTTACAAGAGATAGCCGATCTTTTTGGAATGACGAAAGAGAGAATTCGTCAAATCGAGATATCTGCTATTAAAAAACTGCGCCATCCAAAGCTTTATAGAAGATTTAAGGAGCTACTGGATCAAAATTAAGCTAAAATAGTAATAAAAATCTACAGGAAATATTATGAAACTGGCTATCATGGGAAGCGGCGGGGACGCGCCCGGTATGAACCCCGCCATTAAAAGATTCGTGGAATACGCAAAAGAGCGGGGGCACGAACCCTATTTCATTTACGACGGCCTTGAGGGGCTTATTGACGGCAAGATAGAGAGAGCCTCATACAAAGATGTAGCCGGCATCATCCACAGGGGAGGCGCCATAATAGGAAGCTCGAGAAGCAAAAGGTTTTACGAAAAGAGATATAGAGAGCAAGCCTATAAAAACCTCCAAAAACAGGGGATTGCCGGCATAGTCGTCCTGGGAGGTGATGGAAGTTTCAGGGCCTTGGATGTTTTGAGCCGTGAGTTTGAAATAAAGTTTGTGGGTATTCCCACAACCATAGACAACGACATATACGGCACTGATTACTGTATAGGCGTCGATACGGCGCTTAATGTGATAAGAGACGCCGTGGATAAAATCAGAGATACAGCTTCCACTTTCAGCAGGGCCTTCGTGGTGGAGACCATGGGCAGGGAGTGCGGATATCTGGCCGCCGTTACGGCCCTTACCAGCGGAGCGGAGGTCTGCGTGATACCGGAGGTGGAGTTCAACATAAAAGCGGCCACAAGGATTTTGAAAGAAGAGATTGAAAACGGCAGAAGGTATGTTCTGGCTATAGTGGCTGAGGGGACGAAAAGAACAAAGGGGATAGCCGCATGGCTGGAGGAGGATTTGGATATGGAGACCAGAATCACCGTTTTGGGGCATATCCAAAGAGGCGGCAATCCCACGGTAAAAGACAGGCTGATACCCTTTGGATTTGTCGTAGAGGCCGTAAACCGTCTGATTGAATTTAAAAAAAACGGGGTTGTCACATACAAAGATGGAAAATATGGGTTTTTGGATATAGAAACCGTGACGAAGAACCGTTATCAGATAGACCCGGATATATTGAAACTTCTGAATTTTCTGGATTAATCCAGGGGATTACCCCTGGGAAAAGACCTTTTTATCAACGATTTTGAGCTCTTTTGTCAGTTTGTAGACGATTGGCGTTCCGGTTGGAACCTCGATTTTCGACACATCCTCCGGAGCTATGTTTTCGAGATACATTATAAGCGCTCTCAAGCTGTTGCCGTGAGCCGCAATCATAACGGAGTTGTAAAGTATCAAAGAGGGCATAATCTCCTCGAA
>JAMOUF010000267.1 GCA_027068245.1 Campylobacterales bacterium
TCATTAATCCGTCCTTTTTTGTTGAATTTAAGAAATTATATCTAAAAAAGTTAACTAAACTATTTCATATTGTGATAGACGTTTTGAACGTCGTCATCCTCTTCCAACGTGTCGATAAGCCGCTCCACCTTCGCAGCCGTCTCCTCGTCCACCTCTATCTCGTTGTTGGCTACCAGGCCAACGCTGCTCTCCAAGATATTGGCTCCGCTTTTCTCCACAGCCTCCAAAACCGTTCCAAAATCGGCCGGCTCCGTCTCTATCACCAAAACCTCATCATACTCTATGATATCGCTGGCTCCGGCCTCCATGGCGGCCTCCAGCACATCCTCGTCCCTATCCGAGCGCTCCACGGTTATAACGCCTTTTTTATCGAACATCCAGCTGACGCTTCCGCTGGTGCCAAGACTTCCGCCACTTTTACTAAAAGCATGCCTTACGGAGGCTACGGTCCTGTTTTTGTTATCTGTTAGACACTCTACCATTACAGCCACGCCGCCTGGGCCGTAACCCTCATACGTTATCTCCTCGAATTTCACTCCTGGCAGATTGCCGCTTGCCTTGTCAATGGCCCTTTTAATGTTGTCCTGAGGCATCGAAACCGCCCTGGCCCTCTCTATAGCCAGCCTAAGCGCAGCGTTGGTATCCGGATTTGGACCGCCGTCTCTTACCGCCGTCATTATATCCCTGACGGCCTTTGTGAAGAGTTTGCCCTTTTTCGCGTCCTCTTTGGCCTTTATATGTTTTACTTTAGACCATTTATTGTGACCTGCCATCTCATCTCCCTGGTAAAATTTTGTTAAAATTATATCAAAAGGAGATAAAGTGGTATTGAGAACCAAAAAAGAGGTAGAAGAGATAAAAAAGAGGTTTTTAAAGCAGTACGACAAAGCCAAAACGGAGCTCAACTACAAAGACCTCTACCAGCTTCTGGTCTCCGTGATACTCTCGGCCCAGTGCACCGACAAGCGGGTAAACGAGATAACGCCCAAATTTTTTGAAAAGTTTCCCGATATTCAATCTTTGGCAAACGCAAGTGTTGAAGAGGTAAAGGAGGTTATAAAATCCTGCTCCTTTCCAAACAACAAGGCGAAAAACCTGGTGAAGATGGCCAAGACCGTGATGGAGAAATATGGAGGCAAAATCCCCGAAGACGAGAACGAGCTGAAGAAGCTGCCGGGCGTGGGACAAAAAACGGCCCATGTGGTTATGATAGAGTATTTTGGCAAAAATCTTATGGCGGTGGATACCCATGTATTCAGAGTGGCCCACAGGCTTGGGCTTAGTGATGCGAAAACCCCGGAAAAGACGGAAAAAGACCTGGTCGACGCCTTCAAAACCGACCTTGATACCATCCACCAGGCGATGGTGCTCTTTGGCAGGTATGTTTGCACCGCCAAAAATCCAAAATGCGAAAAGTGCTTTTTGTATGACCTTTGCAACAGCGAGGATAAAAAAGAGATAGAGGATAAGCCAAAAGAGAGTAACCGTTAACGAAATTTACATCTCGACATAATATAATAGATATAAAAAAGGAGTTATTATGAAAATGTTTATAGCGATGCTTATGGGT
>JAMOUF010000268.1 GCA_027068245.1 Campylobacterales bacterium
ATCTTTACTGGCGGCTTTTACAAGCTCTTTTTTCCCATCGTTGAACTCCAGTGTGATATTTTGATTGTAGTTCGAAATCCTTCTGACTCCCAAATCTTTCGCCAAAACCTTTATAAGTATCAAATCTAAAAAATTCTTCGTTGGCGCGTCTATTTTGCCGAACCTGTCCTCTATCTCCTCTTCAATAAGAGTTATATCTTCTATCTTTTCGGCCCTTGAAAGCCGTCTGTATAGGTCCAGTTTCAGCCTGTCCTCGTTTACCAGCTCTTTGGATATGTAGGCGTTTACGCTCAGTTTCAGCTCCACGCCGCTTTGCTCATCGCTTTGGCCGGTAGTTGTAAGCTCTTTGATGCTCTCTTCAAGCATCTTCAGATAGAGGGTATAGCCAATATTTTTGATATGGCCGCTTTGCTGGGCTCCGACGATATTTCCGCCCCCTCTGATTTCCAAATCGTAATAGGCCAAAGCCGCCCCGCTTCCTAAAAAGGAGTTCGCCTCAAGAGCTAGAAGCCTCTTTTTCGCATCTTCTGTGAGCTTCTCCTTATCCTCGACAATATAGTAGCAGTATCCCTCTTTTCCACCTCGGCCAACACGCCCCCTTAGCTGGTGCAAATCGGCTATGCCGAACCTGTCCGCACCCTCCACCACTATGGTGTTGACGTTTGGCATATGTATGCCGCTCTCTACTATCGAAGTGGAAAGGAGTATGTCATACTCCCTTTTGGCAAATCTCATCAGCTCCTTCTCCGTTGTAGCAGCCGGAACTTTTGAGTGCAGAACCAAAATCCTGGCCTGGGGCAGCAGCTTTTGCAGCTCCTTTTTTTTCTCCTCTATGGAGGCTATGGAGTTGTAGATGTAAAAGACCTGCCCGCCTCTTCTAAACTCTCTTAAAATCACCTCTTTTATAAGCTTTGGCTCATACTCTTTCACATATGTCCGCACCTCCTGCCTGATAGATGGAGCTTCCCTAAGCTCACTAAGCTCCTTTATCCGGCTTAGGGCCTGGTTGAGGCTTCTTGGAATGGGCGTAGCACTCATGGAAAGAAGATGGACGTTGTGGGTGAGCTCTTTTAATTTCTCTTTCTGTTTTACCCCAAACTTATGCTCCTCGTCTATCACCACCAGCCCCAGCTCCTTGAACTGGGCCCCAAAGAGGGCGTGGGTTCCAACAACAACGTCGATTTTGCCCTCTTTCAAAGCCTCCAGACGCTCCTTTTTCTCTTTGGCCGAGACGAACCGGTCTATCTTTGTAACCTTTATGCCGTACTTTTCGAGCCTGTTTTGCAGCGTAATATAGTGCTGGTTTGAAAGAAGCGTGGTGGGAACCACCAAAGCGGCCTGATAACCGCTCTTTACGGCAGCGAAAATGGCGTTCATGGCCACCTCCGTCTTTCCAAAGCCCACATCTCCGCTTAAGAGCATATCCATAACCTTGGAGCCGGACATCTGTTTCAAAATGGCTTCCACGGCCCTCTTCTGGTCCTGGGTATATTCAAACCCCGCGTCTTTTTGAAACAGCTCTATTTGTGGGTCAACAACGACCCTTTTACCCTCTGCAAGCTCCCGTTTCGCCGCCACTTTTATCAAATCGGCCGCTATTTCGAACAACTTCTCCTTGACCTTTTTTTTCAGTCTGGCAAAAGAGCCGCTGCCAAGCCTGTCAAGAGTGGCTACGGCCCCGTCGGCGATATACCGGCTAAGAACCTCCAGGTTCTCCACGGGAACCAGAAGTTTGTCTCCTCCCTGGTATGAGATGGAGACAAAATCCCTTTTAGCACCCAGTATCTCCACCTCCTTAATTCCTTCAAAAAGCCCGATACCGTGCTGCTCGTGCACCACATAGTCCCCGGCTTTCAGCTCGTCCAAAACCAAAGAGGCCCTCTTTTTTACGCTTTTTGGCCTGTTTAGGGAGATGATAAGCTCATCTTTGCCTTTGATATTCAAAAGGATATCTTTATAGACGAACTCTATATTTTTCAAATCCTTTAAAAAACTCCTTCTTGCCGCACCCCGGTTTTTCACCAAAACTTTTATTTTTTTGTCCCTGTTGGCCTCGATAAGAGCGTCTATGTTAAACGGCTCTATATCCTCATACTCAACCGGTTTTGGAACGCTTATAAACTCAAGCTCCTCTTTTGGCACCAGCTGGCCGCTTTGGGTATAGAGCTCCTCGATATCCTCTTTCAGACTATCTTTGGATAAATAGGCCTTTTTGCCTTTCAATAGATTGATTTTGTCTTTTAAATACCAAAAGCCAAGGGAGCCCATATCCTTTTCAAACACGTCCGCCCCGCTTCGCTCTATCTTTTCCATAAGCTCTTCATATTCGCCTTTTAGGTTGAAAAAAGCGGGAATTATCCGGATAGACTCTATCTCCTCGCTTATGCTCTTTTGAGTCTGGGGGTCAAAAAACCGCATACTCTCCACTTGGGTGTCAAAGAGGCTGATTCTAACAGGATTGTCCAGATTTGGCGTAAAGATATCTATGATATCGCCCCTGAAGCTCACCTCTCCCCTGCTCTCCACGATATCTACAAAACTGTAACCCCAGTTAAGCAGCCGCTCTTTTAAATCCTCCAAATCTATCTCATCCCCAAAATCCAGTGAAAAGGAGTCGAAGTATCTTTTTGCGGGAAGCGGATGCAAAATGGTTTTATAAGGCGCTATCACCATAGCCGGCCTGGTGTAGTATCTAAACAAAGAGGCCCTAAGAGCGTCCAGCTCCTCTTTGAAACTTCTCAAATCGTCCTCATACCCAGCCCTGAAATCGGGAAACAAAATATACTCCCTATCCAGCATCGACGCGGCGTCCGCCGCATCCATGGCCTCTTTCTCGTTCTCCACGATTAAAAAATCTACATCTTCAGTTTTTTTCAAAAATTCGTAAAATTTCGCTTTCACGCTTTAAAAACTCCTCCACAACGCTAAAACTGCCATATACCAGATACTCCTCACTATCTTTCAATCCCAAAAAATCGCCATAGCTTATGCCAAGCTCTCTCAACGCACGTTCAAGCACGCCTCTTTCAACCACCCTGCCGCTTTTTACGGGAATTATCTCCACCCTTTTTATCCGGGGTTTCAAAATCTTCAAAATCTCTTTAAAATCCTTGTCTTCAAAACTGTTATATACCAAAACGGTATCTTTTCGCAAAATCTCTCTCAAAGCCTTTGCCGACATAGGGTTGTGCCCCACGTCCAGTATCACGTTTCTAATCCTTTGGGCCCTGGCTTTGAGCCGGTATTTTACGATAGAGTTCATATCTTTTACGCCAATTCCAAGCTCCCTGGCCCCCTCCACCGCCAAAGCCAGGTTCTTGGCAAAATATGGGGCCAGCCCCTCCCTTTCACAAACCCTCTCATAACAGGAAAAATCCTTCTTTATAAACCTGGCCGGATAACTTTTGGCTCTCTCTTTGACTTCACTGTAGGGCTGATAACCGATAACCGCCCTTTTTTGTATGGCGTTGAGTTTGGTTTTTGCAATCTCCTTTACATTCCGGCCCAAAAAGTCCTGATGGTCCAGGCCTATGGGTGTTACCAGCGTCAAAATATTTTCAAAGACGGCCGTAGCGTCGAACTCCCCTCCAAGCCCGGCCTCCATTACCGCATAGTCCAAATCCTCAAAAAGTATGGCGGCCAAAAAGGTGGTGTATTCAAAATAGCTCAAAGCCTTACTTACCTCTTTTGGAAGAAGAGTTTGCAGTTTTTGGTGGGCTTTTTCCAAACTATCATCATCTATATCTCTTCCATCTATCCATATTCTTTCATTAAACTTTAAAATATGAGGAGAGGTATAGTGTCCTACGCTGTATCCGGCCTCTTTGATAATGCCGCTTAGAAACCTTCCTGTGCTCCCTTTGCCGTTGGTGCCAACTATATGGATGATTTTTGGAAGTTTGATTCTCTTCTTTATCAGCGCATAGGCCTTTGGCATACGGGTGTAGTCAATCTCTTTGTAAAAAAGGGGCTTTTTGGCCAGAAATTCCTGCAGTCTCACTTAACTCCCATTGCCCCTATCTGCGCTATGAACCTGTCGATGGCCTTTTTCGCTCCCTCTTTGATGGCAATAAATCTCAAAGAGTCCGTTATAACGGAGTTTGGCTCTATTGGGAAGTCGTAGAACCCTCCTTTTACTATCCTTTTGTCGTTTACCACAAACTCTATCAGCACATTGGCCCGGTAGTATATAACATAGCCGTATCTGTCATACTCAAGTGGTGTGAAGGTAATCTTTTTAACCTTCACCAAAATCTCGGTATCGGCACTATCTTTGGGAGCCAGCGAGGCTCCAAAACGCTCCACAACCGCCTGGTTCAGGGCGTCTTTTATCAAAACCAGGTTTTGAGGGTCTCTTAGGTATATCTCGATTTTCGTATAGACCCGCTCTTTTACCACTCTTTTACTATACTCTTTTGCGCTTTTATATCCGCATCCGCCAAAGAGCAACAGAATGAATACCGGTAAAAGAAAACGCAATCTAACCCTTTACCACGAGATTTACCAGCTTTTTAGGCACCACTATCTCTTTGACAATCTCTTTGCCCTCCAGCCACTTGGAAACCGCCTCTTTGGCGGCACTCTTTATCTCCTCGACCCCTGCGTCAGCCGGCATCTCTATCTGAGCCCTTCTTTTGCCGTTTACCATCACCGCATACTGGATACTGGCCTGTTCGAACACCTCATTTGGTATCTCTATCGGAGCGAAGTTGTTCCGCTCAAAAAGCTTTGTAGAGAGCTCCCAGCTTGTGTGCGGGATAATGGGCTCCAGGATATTTGTCAAAATCCAGTATCCCTCACTCCAGACATCTTCGTTATTCTGTTCGCTCAACGCGTTCAAGGCCTCCATGGAAGCGGCTATTAGGGTGTTGAAGTTGAAACTCTTTTCATATACCTCTTCAGCCTTTTTCAAAGCCTCATAGACCTTTTTCCTGGCCTCTTTCTCTTTTTTATCCAAACTCTTATGCTCTATATTGGGTAGCTGCGTAACGGGTTTTGCGTTTTTACTTCTGTCATAGAACCTCTTAAGAAATCTAAAGGCTCCCTCCACGGCGCTGTCGCTCCACTCAAGCTCTTTGGAAGGGGGTGCGGCAAAGAGTATAAAAAGCCTTGCGGTATCGGCGCCATATTTTTGAACTATTGCGTCGGGGTCTACCGTATTGCCTTTGGATTTACTCATCTTCGCCCCGTCTTTTAGCACCATTCCCTGGGTCAGAAGTCTTTTGAAGGGCTCGTCTATATCCACATACCCCAAATCCCTGAGAGCCTTTGTAAAGAATCTGGAGTAGAGCAGGTGCAGTATCGCATGTTCTATTCCGCCTATATACTGGTCCACCGGCATCCAGTAGCGGCTGTCCTCTTTTCTAAAAGGAAGCTCCTCCCAAAATTTCGGGTCGGAGGTATAGCGCAGGAAATACCAGCTCGATTCTACGAAAGTATCGAGCGTGTCGGTCTCCCTCAAAGCATCCGCGCCACACTTTGGACAGGTGGTATGTTTCCAGGTAGGATGCGTCTCCAAAGGGTTGCCCTCACCCGTTATCTCCACATCCTCAGGCAGCGTTACTGGCAGGTTCTCTTTTTTTTCGGCCACGATTCCGCAGTTTTTACACTTTATAAGCGGTATCGGAGTGCCCCAATACCTTTGGCGGCTCACTCCCCAGTCTTTTAGTCTGTAGTTGACCTTCCTTTTGCCAAGATTCTTCTTTTCAAAATACTCTATAATCTTTTTTCTCGCCTCGGCGCTCTCCAAACCGCTGAACTCACCGCTGTCAAACAGGATTCCATCCTCCGTGTACGGCTTTGTGGTATCAAGCTCGCCCTCTTTTGGCTTTATCACATATTTTATGGGAAGGTCATATTTTTTTGCGAACTCAAAATCCCTCTCGTCATGGGCTGGCACCGCCATCACGGCTCCGCTGCCGTATTCGCTGAGGACAAAATTGGCTACCCAGACGGGAATCTTTTGGCCCGTAAGCGGATGGATGGCATATATTCCCAAAAAGAGCCCCTCTTTCTCGGCCTGCATCCTCTCTTTGGCCGGCATATTCTGCATCCTCTTTATCCGCTCTTGGCTCTTTTCATCCAAAGCGCCACTTTTTAGCAGGTTTTGGACTATCTCGTGCTCCGGAGCCAGTGCGGCGTAGGTTACGCCGTATATGGTATCGGGCCTGGTGGTAAAGACCTCGAACCCCTCT
>JAMOUF010000269.1 GCA_027068245.1 Campylobacterales bacterium
TAAAGCTTTATATAAACTCCTTTAGAGACAGATATATATCCCACGAAGATAGTGCCAACGAGATATTCGATACCCTTTATAAAAAGCTGAATCCCAAATGGATGAGGCTTGTAGCAGATTTCAATCCAAGAGGAAACGTCCATACGGTTATAGAGATAGACAGCGATATGATAAAAAAAGAGAGTGTCGATGGTTGATGTGGTAATTATCGGAAGCGGGGGAGCAGGGCTTAGTGCAGCCCTTGGGGCCAGGGAGCTTGGAAAAGATGTGGTGGTGGTGACGAAGGCCTATCCAACCCAGGCTCAGACCTCCATGGCACAGGGGGGGATAAACGCGGCACTGTCCCAGGGCGACAGCGTAAAAAAGCATATTGAAGATACTGTAAAAGCGGGAGCCGGGCTTTGTGACGAGGAGGTGGTGGAGTATGTCTGCTCCCAGGCTCCGGATATTATAAAATGGCTGGACTACATAGGGGTTCCCTTTAGCCGAAAAGGTAGTGCCATAGCGCAAAGAAAACTTGGCGGAGCCAGTTATCCAAGGGCCTGTTACGCTCAGGACTATACCGGTTTGAAGATTTTGCATACTCTGTTTGACCAGTGCAACAAAGCGGGGATAAAATTTTTGAATGAGCGTTTTTTACTAAACATCATAACCGACGATAACAGGGCAAAAGGCGTAACCTTGCTAAACGTCAGGACATCCAAAGTGGAGCAGCTGCTCTCACGGGCCGTGATTTTGGCTACGGGGGGTTTTGCGAAGATTTACGGAGAGTTTAGCACAAACGCCGCGGGAGTGATGGGCGAGGGAGTCTCGGCTGCCATGAGGGCCGGAGCGGTGCTTAGCGATTTGGAGTTTATCCAGTTTCACCCAACCGCCCTTAAAAAGAGCTCGATACTCATAAGCGAAGCGGCAAGGGGAGCCGGGGGAAAGATAGTAAATCAAAAGGGGGAGCGCTTTATAGACGAGCTTACCACCAGAGACAAACTCTCACGGGCTATCTATGAGGAGATGGAGAAGGGACTGGAGATATTTTTGGATATAACCCATCTTGGCGAGGAGTTTATAGAAAAAGAGCTGCCCCAGGAGAGAAAACTGGCTATCTTATACGAAGGTATAGACCCTGTAAAAGAGCCCATCCCCATAAAACCGGTGGCCCACTACACAATGGGTGGGATAGATGTGGATAAAGATTTGCAGACAAACATCAAAAACCTCTTTGCCGTGGGAGAGTGCTCCAACTCGAAACTGCATGGGGCAAACAGGCTTGGAGGAAACAGTCTTTTGGAGGTTGTGGTCCTTGGCAGAAGAGCCGGACAAAGAGCTGCTGCCATAAATGACAGGGTTGAGGATAGAAGATATGAGAGGATGGATATCGACGAGGGGTTTATCAAGGCCGCTTTCAATCTTCCAAACCAGATAGATTTTTTTGAAAGGGGCTCTTTTTTAAGCAGGGTTTTATACAGAAATGCGGGCGTTCTTAGGGATGAGCTGGGGCTGAAGGGGGTTTTATCCGTTGTAAGGCAGCACCAAAAGGAGCTGGCTTTTATGGGAATAA
>JAMOUF010000270.1 GCA_027068245.1 Campylobacterales bacterium
CTAGATTTTATCTTCTGCGTAACCTTTTTGGCGGCACTGCTGCAATATAGGGAGCATTTCGCAACCACGGCCTTTTCCACAGCCCTTTTGAACCTCTCTTTAATCTCGGCTCTACTTTTATTCAAAGAGGCTCCAAAGCTCGATATGGTTTACTATCTGAGCCTTGCTGTGCTTGTAGGCGGTTTTTTACAGCTGGCACTTCATCTTTATATGGCCGCAAGGTTTGGGATACTCAAACGGCTCCTTCTGGCTCTTTTTTTTATGCGTAAGAAATTTGCCGCAGTAAAAGATGAGATAAAGCTCTTTTACAAAAATTTCTTTCCCGCCATCATAGGAAACTCCACGGCTCAGATTAGCGCCTTTTTGGATACCTGGCTGGCCTCATTCTTACACAGTGGTGCCATAAGTTACCTATATTATGCCAACAGAGTCTTCCAGCTGCCCCTGGCGCTCTTTGCCATCGCAACCGCTACGGCGCTTTTTCCAACCGTCTCAAAGGCGATTAGGGACAACGACGAAAAAAAGGCCCTACGAAACATAAAAAGAAGTTTCTGGATACTATGCACCCTTTTGACGCTCTCCTTTTTGGGAGGTTTTTTACTCTCAAATGAGATTACCGCCCTTTTGTTCGAAAGGGGCTCCTTTACCCACCAAGATACCCAAAACACCGCCCTTGTGTTGAGGATGTATATGTTAGGGCTTTTGCCATACGGGCTTGGCAAGCTTTTTAGTCTTTGGATATATGCCTCCCAAAACCAGCTGAAAGCGGCAAAGATATCCTCCTACTCACTTTTGGCAAACGTCGCGCTCTCATTGGCCCTGATATATCCTCTTAAAGAGGCGGGACTGGCTCTGGCATCGAGCCTGTCCGGATATATATTTTTCTATCTGACGATAAAAGAGTTTGGATTTTCGCGATTTTTATCTATTTTAAAAGATAGATTTGCTATATATCTGTTTGTTTTGGTTATCATTGAGTTGAGCGCTATTTTAATCTTAAAGGCTATTTTATGAAAATTTTCGACAGCTCCAAAAAAAGAGTGTGCGATTTTAAACCGTTGAAAGAGAAAAGAGTGACAATCTACGCCTGCGGGCCAACCGTCTACGACGACGCCCATTTGGGGCACGCCAGAAGCTCCATCGTATTCGATTTGCTGCGTCGGGTATTGATGGCTTTGGGGTATGAGGTCACATTTATGAAAAACTTCACCGATATAGATGACAAAATCATAAAAAAGATGCGACAAAGCGGTAAAAGCCTGGAGGAGATTACCTCCCATTACATACGCAGATACCTGGAGGATATGGATGCCCTTGGCGTTTTAAGGGCCGATATAGAGCCAAAGGCCACCGAGAGCCTTGAGGCAATGATCGATATGATAGAGAGCCTTTTGAAAAAGGGTTGCGCCTACAAAATAGACGGGGATATCTATTTCGATACGTCGAAGGATGGGAGATACTGCTCTTTAAGCCAAAGGTGTGACGAGGAGAGCCTAAGCCGGATAGAGCCAAACCCGAAAAAGAGAAATCCGGCAGATTTCGCTCTTTGGAAGGGGTGCAAGGATGAAAAAGATGTCTGTTTCGACTCCCCCTTTGGGCCTGGCAGGCCAGGATGGCACATCGAGTGCAGCGCCATGATAAAAAAACATCTGGCCTATCCCGACACCCCATGTCAGATAGATATACACGGCGGAGGCGCGGACCTTTTCTTTCCCCATCACGAAAACGAAGCGGCCCAGACAAGATGCGCCTGCGGCCAGGAGCTTGCATGCTACTGGATGCATAACGGTTTTGTAACCATAAGCGGCGAGAAGATGAGTAAGTCACTGGGAAACAGCTTTTTCGTAAAAGACGCCCTGAAGGTCTATGACGGGGAGATTCTCAGGTTCTATCTGCTCTCCACCCACTACAGACAGAACCTCAACTTCAACGAAGAGGACCTTCTATCCTCCAAAAAGAGGCTCGATAAAATCTACAGGCTCAAAAAGAGGCTTTATGGCGTAAAACCCTCACAGGTGCAAAAAGAGTTCAAAGAGGCCCTTTTGGAGGCCCTTGGCAACGACTTGAACATCTCAAAGGCACTTAGCGTGGTGGACGAGTTCGTAAAAGAGGCAAACGAGAGGCTCGATAAAAACCCAAAAGAGAAGGAGTTCAAAAAGGAGGCTATGGCAAATATCGAATATCTGGGCTCTTTGCTGGGTATCGGCCAAAAGGATGCGTATGAGTATTTCCAGATGGGAATCGACGATGAGACCAAAAAGAGGATAGAAGCTTTGATAAATGAGAGAAAAGAGGCAAAAAAAAGCAAAGATTTCAACAAAGCGGACGCCATTAGAGAAGAGCTTAGGCAGATGGGTATAGCCATAATGGATACGCCCCAGGGAACCGTTTGGGAGAAGATTTGAAAATCCTAAAAAGGTTCTGGCCCTATATAAAAGATTATAAACTCCACTTCACTTTTGCCATTATCGGTATGGTGGCCGCGGCTTTGGGCACAAGCTCCACCGCGTATCTGGTAAAACCGGTTCTGGACGAGATATTTATAAACAAAGACGAGGCGATGCTGAAACTTCTGCCTCCGTTGGTTATCGTGGTATATCTGCTAAAGGGTCTTGGAAAATTTATCCAGGTCTACTATACCGAGTATATAGGCCAGGATATCATCAGACGAATCAGAGAGCGGATGTTAAAAAGTCTGCTCTTTATGCCCTACTCCTACTTTATAAACCAGCCAAGCGGCGAACTTATAAGCAGGCTTACAAACGACATAAACCGGATAAAAAACGTTGTGGCGAATATGATACCGGACCTCTTAAGAGAGAGTCTGACCATTTTGGCCCTTACCGCCGTGGTGATATACCAAAGTCCAAAACTTGCTCTTTATTTTCTCGTGATTATGCCCCTGGCTGTAGTTCCTTTGAATATTTTGGCGAAAAAGATGAAAAAGGCCTCCACAAAATCACAGGAGAAAATCTCCCAGCTCACCACGCACCTAAGCGAGATTTTCAACAATATAGAGCTTATAAAAGCCGAGGCCAGGGAGAAAAACGAATTGAAAAGGTTTGCGGGGCACAACAGGGACTTTTTCGATATAACCCTGAAACAGATAAGAATAAGCGAGTCGGTTAGTCCTTTGATGGAGGTTTTGGGAGCCGTAATCATAGCTCTGGTGATATATATTGGCGGGATGGAGGTGATAAATGGAGAGATATCCACGGGAACCTTCTTCTCGTTTATGACAGCGCTTTTTATGCTCTACACACCCATTAAAAACGTCTCCAAACTCTACAACAAACTCCAGGACGCCGTAGCGGCTGCCGAGAGGATTTTTGACATAATCGACCTGGTTCCGGATATAAAAAGCGGCTCCAAAGAGCCGCCAAAGGATTTCAACACCCTTTGCTTCGATAATGTCACTCTCAATTACGGCAGCAAAGAGGCCTTGAGGGATGTAAGCTTTTGTGCCACGAAAAACGAGATAACGGCGATTGCCGGTGACAGCGGCAGCGGCAAAAGCTCCATCATAAACCTTATAGTCCGGTTCTTCGACCCCACATCCGGAAAAATCACCATAGACGGCGTCGATTTAAAAGAGCTTGATTTGGAGAAACTTAGAAAAAAGATAGCGTTGGTGACGCAGCGGGTCTATCTCTTTCAAGAGAGTATCGCAAAAAACGTATCTGGTGAAGAGAATTACGACAAAGAGCGCGTGGTGGAGTCTTTGAAAAAGGCCAACGCCTATGAATTCGTAAAAAGTCTGCCGTACGGCATCGAGACACTCTTAAGCGAATCTGGAGCCAACCTCAGCGGCGGCCAAAGACAGAGGCTGGCGATAGCCAGAGCACTATATAAAGATGCCAAAATCATCATATTCGACGAGGCCACCAGCGCACTTGACAGAAAGAGCGAGGAGGAGATACTCAAGACCCTAAAACGGATATCGAAGGATAAAATCGTCATAATCATCTCGCACAACCTGCCCTCCGTCACCTTTGCCGATAAAATATTGTTTATGAAAAATGGTAAACTTATATGCAAAGGAAAACACGAAAAGCTTATGGAAAGTTGTGAGGAATACAGAAAACTCTATGATAAATTTACCACATAAGGAGTTCAGTTGAACTATGAGAGCATAAAGAAGATACTGTTTAAATTCGACCCGGAAACCGCCCACCATATGGCGGAGTTCTTTTTCGAGCTGGCAAACCTCATGCCGCCGGTTTTAAAACTGCTTGAAAAGGAGTTTCTGGTAGAGGATGAGAGACTTACGCAAAAACTCTTTGGCAAAGAGTTCAAAAATCCCGTTGGAATAGCAGCCGGGTTCGACAAAAACGCCACCATGGTAAGAACACTTCACGCACTTGGCTTTGGATATGTTGAGGTTGGGACGGTTACTCCAAAACCCCAAATCGGCAACGAAAAACCGAGGCTTTTTAGATATCCTAAGTATGAGTCTTTGCAAAATGCCATGGGTTTTAATAACGATGGAGCCGAGGTAATCTCACAAAGGCTAAAAAGAGTCTATCCGGCCTCTTTTCCAATAGGGGTTAATATCGGCAAGAACAAGGATACTCCACAAGAGAGGGCCCTTGAGGACTATAAATACCTTATAGAGACTTTCAAAAATATCTGCGACTATCTGGTTATAAACATATCCAGCCCCAATACGCCGGGCCTTAGGGATTTACAAAACGAGAGGTTTGTAAGCGAGCTTTTCGATATGGCTACATCCCTGACGACAAAGCCAATCCTTTTAAAAATCGCTCCGGATATGGATATAAAGAGCGCACTCAAAATCTGCTCCATGGCGGTAGACAGCGGGGCTGCCGGAATTATAGCCAACAACACCTCCACAGACTATACCCTGTTAAAAGGGGCTCTGGATTTTGGCGGTATCAGCGGCAAAGTCATAAAAGAAAAAAGTTACGAATTTTTCAAGGAGATTGCAAAGGAGCTATACTCCAAAACGGTTTTGATAAGTGTCGGGGGAATCGATTCTCCTCAGGAGGCCTACAGGCGCATTAAAGCTGGAGCGAGTCTTATTCAGATTTATACCGCCTTCATCTACAAAGGCCCATCTTTGGTTAAAGATATAAACATTTCTTTGATAGAATACCTGAAAAAAGATGGCTTTAACCATATAAGCGAAGCCGTAGGAGCGGATTTGAGATGAGAGCGTTACTGACAATACTAATATTTATAGGGGGATTGATGGGTAGCAGTTTACCAAAATTTTACACTGAAAAACTACAAAACGGGCTTGAGGTGGTAGTGATACCTATGAATAGGGGCAGTGAGGTTATAACCACCGATATAATCTACAAAGTGGGAAGCAGAAACGAGCTTATGGGAAAAAGCGGTATAGCCCATATGTTGGAGCATCTGAACTTCAAATCCACCAAACACCTCAAAGCCGGAGAGTTCGACGAGATAGTAAAAAGTTTTGGAGGCGTTGACAACGCTTCTACCGGGTTCGATTTTACGCACTATTTCATAAAAAGCGCATCAAGAAACCTGGATAAGTCGCTGTGGCTTTTTGCGGAGCTTATGGAAAACCTCAAATTAGACAAGGAGGAGTTCGAGACGGAGCGGGAGGTGGTAGCCGAAGAGAGAAGATGGAGAACGGATAACAACCCGATGGGATATCTCTATTTTAGGCTTTTTAACAACACCTTCATCTATCACTCCTACCACTGGACCCCGATAGGGTTTATGAACGACATCCTGAACTGGACCATAGAGGATATCAGAAACTTTCACAAAACCTACTACCAGCCCAAAAACGCCATAGTGCTGGTCGTGGGCGACGTGGAGCCGCAGGAGGTGTTTAAGCTGACTAAAAAACATTTCTCGCATATAAAAAACTGCTGCCCCATTCCAAAGGTGCATCAGGTAGAACCGAAACAGGAGGGGGCAAAAAGAGTCTATATACATCGCCAAAGCGAGGTGGATATGATTGCCATAACCTTTCACATACCAAATTTCCAACACCCCGACCAGACCGCGCTCTTTGCTTTGAGCGAGCTTCTAAGCAGCGGCAAGAGCAGCAGGCTGTATAAAAAACTGGTGGACGAAAAAAAGATGGTAAATACTATTTACGCCTACAATATGGACCTGAAAGACCCAGGGGTGTTTCTGTTTTTGGCCGTT
>JAMOUF010000271.1 GCA_027068245.1 Campylobacterales bacterium
GTAATACCCAAAAGCCATACTGCCCACCTCTTATATCCGGCCATTGCCGCAAATGTGCCCAAAAAGAGGGTGGCATAGATAAAATAGCCTATATAGCCATACTCTTTTTGCAACATACAAAATGGGCAGTGGTGGGTTGGAAGCTCATATATATATGGCGAGAAAAACTGGATAATGGCAATCAAAGCGGTAACCAAAAAGAGTGCTCCCGCAATCCTCAAAACCCACTTTTTGGAAAGGAGTATGACTATATAGAGCAGATAGAGCGTCGCAACGCCAAGATGGGGCGGGATTTTGAGGAAAAAGGCGAACAAGGAGGAGCTTTTAAGCGGAGAAAAGAGCACCCCGCAGCAGCTGACTATCTTGTTTACATCAAGTCCTCTGAAGTAGAGTATCTCCAAAATATACTCAATCACCACAAACATAAATATAAATATAAAAAAGGTGAATTTGGTTTTGGTGTAGCGGTAGTCTTTGGTGGAGCCGTCATAAAAATTGAGCAGCAGCCAGAAACTGAAAAGGTAGATGTTGACAAGTTTTACCAGCAGCAGAAAAACCCCGTATTCGTTGGCGGTAACCACGCCTGCGGCGCACATGGCACCGGGAATGATGTTTGAGAGCATATCCAGGGTATAAATAAAATAGAAAAAGAGCAAAATTTTGAAAAAAAGGGCAAAAGAGATGATGACAGAGGCCAGATACTGCTCCTTTTGCAGGCTGTATTGAAGCGGGGTGTCCTCCTCGAGGTTGAAATAGAGCACAACCCTCAAAGCTATCACAAAGGCGATGGATAGAAATATCAAAATCAGCGTATCCAAAAGCAGGTTAATCAGAATCTGCGGCGTTAAAAACATGTCCCTCTTTCACGGTGAAAATCTCGTCTATCTCTTTTAACCCCTCAAACCTCTCGTCATGTGTGGCTACAACGATGGTTTTGCCCTCACTTTTGAGTTTTTTCAAAATATCGAAAAGCTCATACACAAGTTTCGAATCCAGGTTCGCCGTAGGCTCGTCCGCCAAAATAATATCCGGATAGTTTATCAACGCCCTGGCTATAGCCGCCCTTTGCTGCTGGCCGCCGCTTAGCTTTCCAACCAGAACGTCCCTTTTGTCATAGATGGAAAAATCTTTTAAAAGCTTTTCGGCCCTGCTTTTTAGCTCTTTATACTCGATGCTATCGGGAATCAGCGGTAAAATCAGATTGTCATACAGAGTTAAATCATCCAGCAGATTGAACTTTTGAAAGATAAAACCTATATTTTGACGCCTAAAAAGAGACAAAAACCTATCCGGAAGCTTTGAAATATCCTCACCCTTTACCACCACCCGGCCAAATGTTGGATGGGTAAATCCGGCTATGAGTGAAAGAAGCGTGCTTTTGCCGCTGCCGCTTGGCCCTTTTAGCAACACGAAATTTCCCTTTTCTATCCGGATATTGACATCCTTTAAGGCGGTAAGCTCCTTTGGGGTTTTGTAGTTGTAGATTTTCGTTGCGTTTTTTAGCTCTATCATCTAAGCACTTCCTCCACATCCACTACCGCCGCCCGCC
>JAMOUF010000272.1 GCA_027068245.1 Campylobacterales bacterium
TCGCGCTCCAAATATCCTCACTGCAGGGCTCGGTGCACTGTAGATGGTGGATGGAGCCATGCACCTCGTATATCTTATTTTTGTCGTATCCGGCCTTTTGAAACTGCCCGTCCACATTGGAGGTAAAGACGAAATAGTCCTTTTTCCTTTTAGCCATATCCAAAAGCTTGTAAAATCCCTCGTGCGGATTCGTATCCCTATACAGATGCAGCCTGTGGCCGTAAAAGGCCCAGGCCAGGGAGGGGTCGGTCTCAAACCATCTGGGATTTGCCAACTCCTCGAAAGATAGCCCAAGCCTCCTTGCTGCCGGATAGGCGCGCCAAAACCCCTCTTTCCCCCTGAAATCCGGCAGACCGCTATCTACGCCCATACCGGCACCCGCCGTTATAAGCAGGTAATCCGCATCCCTTATCGCCTTTGCCGCCTCTTCTATCATTCTTCACTCCACGATTAATTCACAATTACTACCTATAATAAACCACACAACAGATTAAAGGAGTATAAAATGAGAAAGCTAATTTCATCACTGCTTGTAGCATCACTGCTTGCATCAACCTCGTTCGCAAAAGGGCCCTCGCCAAAAAAGGGTGACGTAAACAAGATCAAAAAGAACAAAATAGCCAAGCTTGAGGCTAAAAAAGAGACTATCGAAAAGAGAATTTCCTGTATAAAAAAGGCAAAAACCTCATCAGAAATTAAGAAGTGCGAGAAAAAATACCCACTTGTAAAAAGGGGTAAAAAGATGATGAAAAAGAAAAAGAAGATGATGAAGAAGATGAAAAAAAACAAAAAATAGTCTATCCGGATAAACCGTCCGGATAGAAGGGGGATATATGGATAAAAACACTATCATAACAGCGGTTATAATATTTTTGGGGCTCAGCCTGATGATAATAATCGGAAAATTTATCGCCTGGCAGACAGCCGGATAACCAACATCGGCCGGTTTACGGCCGGCTTAGCCAAAAAGCCTGCCAAAAAAACCGCCGTTTCTGGATTTTTGGCCTATAAATGAGAAAAACTTCTCACGATTTAACCTGACAATTCCCTTCTCCTCCAAAAGCACGCCGACTGGCAGATATTGCAGCAGCTCCCTTTTCTCCCTTCCAGCGCTCATCTTTGTCCCAAAAACCGCCTCATCATCTAAAAGTATGGTATTTGAGGCTCTATCCTCTTTAAAGGCCGTATGTTTCATATTATAGAGGTTCTTCCACATCTGCCGCCCTCTTAGGTAGTAGTCGTTGAGTGATGAGTCGCTGAAAAAAGAGGGGATACCGAGGCCGCACATATTATAATACTCCTTGAAAATCTCCCTTGCGGGAGAGAGTATGTCGTTTATATCAACCTCTATCCCACTATCGAACCTCTCCTCCATCCTAAATAGAAAATCTTTGAAAAGATCCGTCCCGAAACTGCTTAAAACCTCGTTGAAAAAATCCCCCGTCTCCACCTTTTTTGCGGTATCGAAGGGGTTGTTTAGCTGAATGTAGTATATCCTTCTCATAATCTGCGGATTTGCACTAAAGTCG
>JAMOUF010000273.1 GCA_027068245.1 Campylobacterales bacterium
ATTTCTCCTCTGCCTCATCCATAAGATTGTATAGGCTCTTTTTCAACTCCTGGCTCACCTCCTCCTGGGTATTTATATATGATTTTGTAACATCGTATATGGAGTCCAGGTAGACCACGAGAAACTTTCTGAGGTTTCTTATATATTTTGGGTTTTTATCAAGCTCTTGCACTATCTCTTTGGCCTTCTTTATCGTCTGGCCGACCCTGTGCCTAAGGTCTGGGTTTTTTATGTCGTGGCTGATTTTCTCTATCTCTTTCAACCTCTCTTTTGCCATTTTCAGTGTCTCTAACGCAACCTCACTTCCATAATCGCCGGTATCCGGAATTTTATCCTCTCTCGGGTCGAAACCGTACCACAGATAGTATCCCAAAAATGCGATTAGGGATAGGAAAAAGGATTGGAAAAAGGAAAGGTTGGATAGCACATATGAGGAGTAGAAGGTTGCCAACGATAAAAATATAGCCCCTGTCAGCTTATATGGCTTTGGAGCTTTCGTAAAGTTTGACATATGGTATTTGAACTCCTCCTCAAACCCCTTTTTGGAGTAGTAAAGGGCTCCAAAAAAGAGTAAAAAGGCTAAAAAATTCAGAAAAAAGGCTTTGATATTTAGCGCAAACAGGGCAAGGATTACCGAAATAAGCGGCGGAATCAAAAAAAGATAGAGTAAAAAACCCACCGTCTTGGTATTTTCAACCATTTTTGGGGTATAGCGTCTCGCAACTGCCATCACGAACCTTTAAAAAGATAAAATAGTGGATACCAGGCCGCAAACCCGGCACTGAAAACGAGAAAGAAAAAACCGAAGAATTTCTTGATGAATTTAGCCATTTCGCTCCTTCAATAACTCAATTCTACCAAAAAATCTCTCACCTTTATATAAACCCTCCCCCTCAAACTCATAATCCTCGTCAAAAAGAGCCAGTTTCGCCTCGTATCCGCATTTGACAAATCCCCTTTTCACTCCAAGTTTGGCCGCCGGATTGGCGCAGGCAAGCTCAATAACCTTCTCAAAGCTTATAATGCCCTCTTTTACAAACTTGGTATAAAGCAGGGGAAGATAGAAATGGATGCTCTCGATGCCATACGCGGCCTCGTCGAAGCTTATATCTTTTTGCGTATAGGGTTTTGGTGTGTGAAGCGATGTTAGAAAGTCTATAAACCCGTTTTGTAAAAGCTCCAGCAGCTTTTGCCTCTCATCCTCATCCCTTAAAGGTGGATTGAGTTTTGCATAGGTGTTGTATCCCTCACAGGCAGCCTCGGTTTTTAAGAGATGATGCACTGAAACCTCGCTGTATCCGTAACTGCTGGTGGCAATAAGCTCGATACTTCTGGCAGTCGAGATTCCTCCAAAAATCACGCCCACACCGTAAAATTCGCTAAATTCAATAATTTTGGCAACCTCCATATACTCCTCAAGCTTACTTCTGCCCCCAAGTCCCAGTTTGAAACTCACCTCACCCTCGTTCATAACTCCAAGGGGTTTTAGTATTCGGTTTTGTATATCGATTTTCAGAGGAATTTTAAG
>JAMOUF010000274.1 GCA_027068245.1 Campylobacterales bacterium
AACCGCGGTTCTAAAAGGGATGGTGATTTTAGCCTGCATATCCAGGTTTGGCTGGGCGTACTCCTCAAATCCCCCAAATCCGCCAAATCCTCCAAAACCACCACTGCTGCTGTAAGAGCTTCTGCTATAGCCTCCTGCGGAAGAGCTGAAACCGCCGCCAAAAATGCTTCTTAAGATCTCATCCAGATCCACTCCCCCCTCAAAGTTTTGATGGGCGAAATCGTGGAAATTCTGTCCTCCAAACATCGCGTCGCCATACTGGTCGTACTGTTTTCTCTTTTCAGGATCGCTCAAAATCTCGTAGGCCGCGTTTATCTCCTTGAACTTCTCCTCGCACTCAGGTTCTTTACAGATATCGGGATGATATTTCCTGGCAAGCTTTCTATAAGCTTTTTTTATCTCATCCGCGGAGGCATCTGGTTTGACTCCCAATGTTTCATATAGACTTTTACTACTCACCGTTAGCACCTCCAAATTTTTATCCGGATTATACCATATAATTTTAGCCCAAGTCAATCATATTAAATAATATATCCGGATAGAAATTAGCTAAACTCCCTTATGCAGTTAAGAATGCAGGCAACCGCTTCAAGCCGCCTGTCTTCGGGAACCTTGTTAAAGTATTTTAGTATCACCTCCTCTTCGGCACTAAGTCCCTCGCATTTGACACCATTTTTTTTAAAAGCCTCCCCCTCCCCTCTTAAAAGCCAGGATTCGTTTATATTAAACAGATCTATGAGTTTCTGTTCTATTTGAGGTGAAAACCTCTTCTGTTTGCCCCTCTCGATGTCACTTATCATCTGTTTGTTGACTCCAAGCCTCTCGGCAAGCTCGCTTTGGGACAAAGAGAGAGCCTCTCTTATATGCCTTATCCTTTCCCCATACTCCATTCGCTATCTCCTATAAGACTTTTTCTTATCATATCCAAAAGAGATTAAGGCAAAATTAAACGGTATAAATTTGCTATACTTTCAATTAAAAAATTTGAAGGCGGCAGATGACTCCAAAAGAGAGGTATTTGAAATTAAAAGAGCATCTAAGTGAGGAAAATCCGGTTCTGGTGGAGGTGATAGACGAGTATGAAAAGCTTGACGAGGCGGCCAGGGCCCTTGGGTTTTTAACCAAAAACCAGACATTTACCGAATCAATCTCCTGGTGGCCACTAATCTCCGTTTTGGGAACTTTTTCGGCGGGTAAATCGAGTTTTATAAACGAATTTTTAGGCAAAAAAGTTCAACAGAGTGGAAATCAGGCCGTTGACGAGAAGTTTACGGTACTTTGCTACTCCAAAAACGAGGCTACCCTGCCAGGCGTGGCTCTTGATGCGGACCCCAGGTTTCCTTTTTACAATATATCCAAAGAGATAGAGAAAATCGAGGGCTCGCACTCCAACATCAACAGATACCTTCAGCTAAAAACCGTAAACTCCCAAAACCTCAAGGGAAAGATTTTGATAGACTCTCCCGGTTTCGACGCCGATACCCAGCGCGACGCCACCCTCAAAATCACATCGCACATCATAGACCT
>JAMOUF010000275.1 GCA_027068245.1 Campylobacterales bacterium
TTATGACACCCTCTATCCAGTTACTATTCACTTTTTTGCCTTTGCAAAAAAAGTTTCGCCAGCTTCTCGTTGCTGCCTATCGCAACCGGCTCTTTTATGGCTGGCGTTGGGATGAAATATCTCTCACCAAGTATCTTTATATCTATCTTTACCGGTTTGAACCTCCCTTTTTCGTAGACGAACACATAGTAGTTGTTTTTCTCCTCATACAGCGCTTTTATTGGCAGGGCGTAACCTCTGCCGCTTTTTTGTATCACATCTACCTTAACCTGGGAGTCGTTTGGCAAAGGAAGGTTTGCCGGCTCTATCCGGGCGATTTTCAGGCTGTTTAAGCTTTGCGGGAGAATCTTATTGATAGTAAAAACCCTTCCCAGCACCTTTGCTTTCATCCCTTTTTCCACTCCGTCGCTGAACGTTGCGTCGATTACCCACCTCTTCCCAAGCAGCTGTACCAGCGGCCGGCCAAGGGGGGCGAAGGAGCCCTCTTTGAAAAATATTTTCGCCACCACGCCCTCGTATGGGGATTTGATTTTGGCGTAGCTTAACAGCTCCTCTTTCGCTTTCAAGGCTGCGATGGCCGCTTTCAGTTCCCGCTGTTTCGCCGCCAATGCCGCTTTTGCCGAGGCCACTTTGGCTTTTTTCGCAGCATACAACGCCTCTTTCATCTCCAGCTTCTCTTTTGCCAAAGCTCCGGCTCTGTAGAGTTTTTTGTCACGCAGAAGGCTTTTGTAGGTATTTCTCTCATCGACCACGGCCGCCATAAGCAGTGCCTTTTGTGCCTCTATCTGGTTTTTCAGTGACTCTACCAGCGCCTTTTGCGCCGCTATCTGGGCCTCTACCTCCGAGCTGTCAAGCTGAAGCAGCAGCTCCCCTTTTTCTACCTTCGCACCCTCTTTGGTATATATATGCTTGATATAGCCTGGAAGTTTCGTGGCTATGGAGGCCTGTTTGATGGCGTAGTATCTGCCAAGCAGCCCTTTGGTCTGGTTTACCTCCATCACCTTTGGCATGGCCTTCTCCACCACTATCGCCACGGGTGTGGGGGTGGGAAGGTTTTGTAGCTCCTCTTTCTTCTTTTTTACCAGTATCACGCCGCCTATTATGAGTAAAACGGTTATGAGTATCCATATGATTTTTTTCATTCCCCTGCCTTTAAGTAGTTGATATAAGCCTCTTTCGTATAGAGTTCGTAAGTCGTGGAAGCGATACGGCTCTGGGCCTCTTTTGTGTTTGCTATGGCGCTTAGATAGTCGTCCACCTCGCTCCGTCCGGTTGTGTATTTGATTTTTTCAATCTCTTCTATCTTTTTTAGAAGTTTCAGGTTGACTCTGAGGGAATTGAGATTCTTTATAAGAGTGTCCCGTTGTAAAAAGGCCTCTTTTATGTCCGCATAGAGTCTCTCTTTTTTCGCATTGAATCTCTTTTTGGCAATCATCGAGGCTATTTTGGCCTTTTGGTATGTGTGGCTTTTGTATCCGAAATCGAACAGCGTGTAGTTGAGCGCCAGTGATGCCTGCCATACCTCCT
>JAMOUF010000276.1 GCA_027068245.1 Campylobacterales bacterium
ACAAAAACTACAAAAGAGGCTTACCCGATAGTAGAGCCAAACTTCACCCACTGCGAAATCATAGGACAGACTGGCTGTGGTAAAACCTCCAGCGCCATTCTCCCAAACATAGCCCGCCGCATAGAGCTGGGACACGCGTGCCTGATATACGACTTCAAGGGCTCTTTGGCTCCAAAGGTAAAAGCGATCGCCAAAAGGTGCGGCATACTTAACAAGGTGGTGGAGATTGGGCTTCCCTGGAGCAAAAAAATCAATCTTATCGAAAACCTCTCCATCAACCAGATAGAGAACCTCCTAACAAAAGCGATGGGAATGGATATGTCAAAAGACGGCTTTTGGATAGGCTCCGTTTTAGAGATAACACTCCCTTGGATAAAGTTTTGGAGAGCCTTTGAGAGGCTTCAAAACTACATAAATAGCGACAATTGCTCCCAGTTAAACAGAAAAATAGCCCAAACGAGTCTGGACTCTTTACACATTTTGCACCAAAAACCCACGCTTGTAAATCTCTATAACTTTTTAGGCACCTTTAAAGAAATCAAAAACAAAGCCCATGCCATAAACGATATATATAGCCAGATAGTGGATGATTTACAGGTTTTTATCCCAAAAATCAAGGAAGACAAGGTTTTAATCGCACATATCTCCAAAACTTTGGAAGAGTTGAAAAATCTTAATAATATGATGAAAAAATATAGCCAAATCAACGCTGGCGAACGCTCCTCAACCTATACGAATATTTTACTCTCTATTCACAGCGCTCTTAAAAACATCGGGCTTCAGGAGAGTTTCCATACCTCCCAAACCGATATCAACAGACTGCTTGAGGAGGGAAGAATCGTCATTCTACATACAAAAAATCTTTCCGACAACGCCCTTGCCTTTTTGAGCCACTCGATATTTGAGAGGTTCAAATCAAGGTTTGGCTCGCCAAATCCGGTACCCATATCTCTGTTTTTAGACGAGGTTCAACGGATTTTAAACCCGCAGCTGGTGCTTCCACTCGATATTATGAGAGAGGCTAAGGTGGACTTTTTCATAGCCCATCAGACCCCCTCACTGCTGATAGAAAAAATCGGCAAGGAGCAGTATGAGGCTTTAAGCTCCAACACCTCCACAAAAATCATCTACAAAACGGGGGCCCCGTTGGATATGGTAGATACCACGGAGCTTGAGAAGTTTGAATACCATCACTCCAAGGATGGCTACCAAAGCCTTTATAAAACCAATTTCTACCCCATAACTTTCAAGGAGGAGTTCGAGGCGGAGCTAAAACATCAAGAACACAATAAAGTCACCGAGTCCTTCATTTTTCAAAAGCCAAAAAAGCCGTTTATCCTCTCTTATGAGCCAAGCCGCTACGAAAACGGCTTTTTGACCCTGCGTTTTGAGGATGGAAGCCAGCAAGAAGTTGAGTTTTTTGAAAAAAGATACGATAGAAACTCCATCTACAATCACGACCCTGTTTTAAACGCTCTGTATATACCCACCAATGAAGAGCTTATAGAGATGCTTGAGAATATGTAATCCAACCAGGCCCCTTGGAGCCTGGCTATACTCTTTTTATCTATCCGGATAGACCCTGGCAAAAAAGTGTCTAATTTTTAATCAACGAAACTGCCAAAAAAACATTATACTCTCATAAAAAATCTGGAGAGACGATGACGGCGGTAGAGAGTTTCATAGACCACAAAACCAACACCGAAGGACAGTGCGGAAACTACCAAATAGAGCTACCCCCACTAAAAGATGGGGAGCAGTATAGATTTCATTTCGACGCCACAAAGTGCATCGGGTGTCACTGCTGTGAGGTTGCCTGTAACGAGCAGAACAACAACCCGGCAAACATCAAATGGAGGCGGGTTGGCGAGGTGGAAGGCGGCGAGTTTCCAAACACGCTTCAGCTCTTTTTGTCTATGAGCTGCAACCACTGCGTCGAGCCGGCCTGTCTTATAGGCTGTCCTACCAACAGCTACATCAAGCTTGACAACGGTATCGTCTTTCACGAGGACGAAGCCTGTATAGGGTGCCAATACTGCACCTGGAACTGCCCTTACGATGTGCCAACTTTTCACAAAGAGCGCCACATCGTCACCAAGTGCCATATGTGCGTAGACAGACTTGAAGCAAACCAGACCCCCGCATGCGTTCAAGCCTGTCCGGAGGGTGCTATTGAGATAGAGGTGGTAAACGTCAAAAAGTGGGTAGAAGAGGAGATGGAAAAAGAGGGAAACGCTCCTTGCCTTATAGACGCCAAATACACAAAGCCCACCACCAGATATACCCTGCCAAAAGATATGCCAAAGAACCTTGAGCCTATGGATAAAGATTTGATAAAACCGGCTCACGGCGAGCTGCCGCTGGTGGTGATGACCCTTTTGACCCAAACCAGCCTCATAGGCTTTATAGCCCTGCTCTTTGGAGATTTGGCAAGCCACTTTACCAACCTTCACTCCCCCGATTTTCTTATGGCGTTTACCATCTTTTTGCTAAGCGCCATAGGCTTGCCATTTTCCGCGCTGCACCTTGGAAGACCGATAAAAGCGATGAGCGCTATGAAAAACCTAAAGACCAGCTGGCTAAGCCGAGAGGCGTTGGCTCTTGGTATTTTTACCGCCCTTCTTGGTGTGTGCGCCCTGCTTTACTACCTAAACATCGATGGGATTTTAAGGCTTTTGGTGGAGGTTGTAACGGCTGCCGTTGGAGTATATGGCATATATGCCCAGTCGATGATTTATAGAGTTCCCGCAAAGCCTACCTGGAACAGAGCCAGCACCACATACAAGTTTTTCCTATCCGGATATACCGCTTTGCTGCTTTTGGCACTCATAGCGGTATATGAGCAAAAGGTGGAAGTGGCGAACATTTTGCTTGCCTTCTCCATTTTGCTGGCGTCGCTGCATATATACCTTTTTATAGAATCCATTCGCTTTTATGAGAGCGTCAAAGAAGATGATGAGTTTTACTACCAGATTTCAAGGGCAAAATATCTGCTGGAAAACGACTTCAAAAAGCTTTTTACATTTAGAAAAATATCGCTTTTTCTATCCGGAATTATTTTGCCGCTCTTTGCCATAGTGGCACTCAACGCAAAGAGCCTGGGCTTTGCCTTTGTATTTTTGCTTTTTGCCTCTGTTTTGGGATTTGCAAGTGAGTTTGCAGGAAGGCTGCTCTTTTACAGCACAGCCATAAAAACGGGAATGCCGGGCAACTTTTTTGCCGGAAGCCAAAGGGGGTAATATGTTTCAAAAGATAAAAGATTTTTTAGGACTGGATATCAAAGAGGATAAATACGCCTTGGTAGATGATGAGGTCTTTGGAAAAATCTCAAAAGCCAAAAAACCGGACTTTTGGGTAAAATCCACCTGCGGATATTGCGGGGTTGGGTGCGGGCTCTATATTGGAGTAAAGAAAGGCAAAGCCACCTATACCAAAGGGGACCCAAAACACGCAGTAAATATAGGAACCCTTTGTCCAAAGGGCTTAAGCGAACATCAGATGCTCTACGCTTCAAACAGAGTCTTAAATCCAAAAATAAAAAAGGGAGCCCATTTTGTAGATGTTAGCTGGCAGGAGGCTTTTAGTCATACGGCAAAAAAATTTAAAGCCATTAGCAAAAAATATGGCAAAGAAGCGGTAGCGGTTATCTCAACCGGACAGCTTCTGACAGAGGAGTTTTATGTTTTAGGAAAGTTTGTCCAGCTGGGGCTTGGCACAAACAACTATGACGGAAACACCACTTTATGTATGGCAAGTGCGGTAATGGGCTATAAGCAAAGCTTTGGCAGTGACGGACCAACGGGAAGTTACGAAGATATCGCAAAAGCCGAGGCAGTCTTTGTCATAGGGGCAAACCTCTCTGACAACCACCCTATCATCGTCCACCATCTGATGAAAAACAGAAAAAATAAAAAAATTGTAGTCATAGACCCAAGACGCTCAAAAACGAGCCAACTCTCAGATATCTATGTGCCAATAAAACCAAGAACCGATTTAGCCCTTTTAAACGGACTGGCTTATATCATCTGGGAGCAAGGGTGGTATGATGAGAAGTTTATCAAAGACAAAACCAACGGCTGGAGGGAGTTTGTAAAGCATATCCAAAACTACAAACCAGCAGAGGTAGCCTATATAACCGGAATAGATACAAAGAGCCTCTATACTTTGGCAAAACTCTACGCCACAACGCCAAAAAGCCTTATTTGCTGGACGATGGGGGTAAATCAGTCAGCCCAGGGAACCGATACGGTAATTGCAATTAACAACTTGGCTTTGATGAGTGGAAAAATAGGAAAAGAGGGGTGTGCTCCATTTAGCATCACTGGTCAGTGCAACGCTATGGGGACCAGGGAGTTTGGCTTTACCTCGGCAATTCCTGGATATAGAAAGTTTGAGAGCAAAAAAGATAGGCAAGAGTATGCGGCTTTGGCAAATGTCGATGAAGAGCTTATTCCTACAAAAAGAGGCTACAAATACGCTGAGATTATCGACGCGATAGATAGAGGTGAGATAAAGGCTTTGTGGGTGGTTTGCACCAATCCACTGGTTAGCTTTCCAAACCAAAAGAAGCTAAGAAGAGCGTTGAAAAAACTGGATTTACTGGTAGTGCAAGACGCCTTTATGAGCGATACGGCTAAAATTGCCGATATTGTTTTTGCCGCGGCTACCTGGGGTGAAAAAGAAGGGACCTATACAAACAGCGAAAGACGGGTAAATAAAGCAAATAAAGCGGTTGAGCCAGCAGGCAACTCCAAAAGCGATTTTGATATCGTTTTGGAATTTAGCGAATATTTTGGAGTAAAAGATAGGATTTTTAAAGATATAAAGAGTCCAAAAGATGCCTTTGAGGAGATAAAAAGGGTATCAAAAGGCAGACTTTGCGATTATAGCGGTATGAGCTATGAAAAGATTGAGAAAAACGGCGGCATCCAGTGGCCCTGCAACGAAAAGTATCCAGATGGTTGTGTAAGACTTTATGGTGAAGATATGCCATTTGAGTTTGAAGACGGTAAAGCCTGGTTTATAAGTGCTTCTTATAAACCTTTAGAAGAGAACATCTCAAAAGATTTTCCTTTTATTTTAAATACGGGCAGAACCGTAGAGCACTTCCATACCAGAACCAAAACCGGGCAAATCGCTATACTGGACTCTTTGGCTCCAGAAGCCTGGATAGATATAAATCCGGCTGACGCCAAAAGGCTTGGGGTAAAAAACTATGATAGAGTCACTATAAGCTCACCAAGGGGCAAGGTGGAGAACCTGGTTGTTAGAGTAACAAATCTGGTGGCTGAAGGACAGGTCTTTGTCCCATTTCACTACAATACCCAGCTTGTAAACATGGTTACTCAAAGCCTCTTTGACCCGTTAAGCGGAGAGCCAAACTATAAGCAGACAGCCATTCAGATACACTCACAAAAGTGCCCAAATGGAGTTACTTTGGAAGAGAAAATCGCCGGGGCTATTGAAGAGAAAATAGCTACAGCAGTTGAGAAAGAAGAGATAAAAGTGATGGAGCGATAAATGTTGGAAGTTTTGGAAAAGGTAAAGCAAAAAAGAAGCACAAAAGTTAACAAGATTGAAAAAATAAAGCAAAAACTATCTCCTAAAGAGGCGTATGAGAGGCTTTTTGAGCTTAGCAAAAAAGGGTATGAGGCTTTAAGCCCGGAAGATAAAAATCTCTTTTTAAAATATTTTGGTCTTTTTGACAAAGATGAGTTTACGCCAAAGCAGTTTATGCTGCGTGTAAGGATTCCTGGAGGCAGACTTACTCCAAACCAGGCAAAAGTTTTGGGAGAGGTTGCAAAAGAGTTTGGCAATGACTACATCGACCTAACCACCAGAATGCAAGTGGAGCTTAGATACATTCACCTTGAAGATGTGCCAAAGATTTTTAAAAAGCTCCAGAGCGTTGGAATTACTACCTATCAAACGGGCATCGATAACATACGAAACATCGTTACCGACCCGCTTGATGGGTTGGCATTTGACACTCTTATAAAAAGCTATCCGCTAATTTTAGCTCTTCAAGAGCTCTTTTTGAAA
>JAMOUF010000277.1 GCA_027068245.1 Campylobacterales bacterium
GACAAAAGCGAGCTTAAGAAACTTCTGACAAACCTTAAAAAGCGTGTCTTTTTGTTAAGAAGCATACACAAAGAGAGGCTTGAGCTATTTCAGACCAGATGGGTTATGAGCTATCTAAAAGGTCCTCTTAGCAAAGAGGAGATAAAACGGCTTATGAAGGATAAAAAAACCGCCGTACCGGACAATATAGAACGAAACGGGATAAAAGAGACAAAAAGCGGAAAAAAGAGGAGGCTTGTCCTCTCCTCCAAGATAGAGCAGATATTTGATATATCGGATATATCGGCCGAGGAGTTCACGTTCTGGCCCTATCTCTATTTCGATGCATCACTCCATTTTTACAGTAGCAGATACCAAATAGACAAAAACGAAGAGCTGGTTTGTGAAATTGAGCTGGAAGAAGAGATGAGCGAACCGGACTACACCCAGTGCGAGGAGAGCGAGAAAAAAAGATTCAAAACGAAAGCTCCCTCGAACTCTACTTTTGTAAATCCTCCCCCTTTTATCAGTGATGCGAAAGATTTGAAAAGGGTTGAGAGGGAGTTTAGGGATTATCTCTATCAAAACCACAGGATTACGCTTTATAGGGTTAGAAAACTCAGACTTACAAGCAGTGTGGATGAGAGCCTGGAGGAGTTCAAAGCCAGAGTACTCGAGCTGCTGCAGGATAAAAAGGAGGAGGCGCTGGATAAACTCCAGCAAAGATATGCAAAAAAACTTCAGCGACTGCAAGAGAGGCTCCAAAGACTCAATTTCAAACTTCAGGAGGAGAAAGAGCAGGCAAAAAGCAAAACCACCGATACCATCATAAGTATCGGAATGGCTCTGCTGGACAGCTTTTTTGGAAACAAAAGGATGAAAAAGAGTACCCTTTCCAAAGCGGGTGGAGCCATATCCAAAGCAAAAAAAGCTTATGGGGAGTATAACGATATAGCCTATATCGAAAATCAGATTGAGAGTTTAAAAGATGAGATAGTCCGGATAGAGTCGGAACTGGACAGGGAGAGCGAAAAGATATATGATAAATACTCTTTGAACAACTATCCAATCGAGCCTATATATATCAAACCAAGAAAAAGCGACATCAAAATCGGGGCAAAACTGCTGTGGAGGCAGGTTTAGGGGAGCTTTTTGACCCCCCCTATAAACAGTATCGTATCACTGCTTCCCTCCACTATCATAAAAAGAAAATTCTTATCCACAAAAAACTCATACGGCTTTGGCGCCACCGATGTTACATCCGCCACGGCCCCCGTCGCCGCAGCCGCCTCGCTCCCTTTTTCGTTCACCTCTATAAAAGCCTTGTGGAAAAAGGATTTTACATACAGGGGCTCTTTTGCAATATATCTCAAACCCGGCTTTGAAGAATCGAATATCTTTTTTATACCAAAATGCTTCAGGTTTTCCGATATATCCCTGGTACCCCACTCCAATTTGAATTTCGGAAGTTTTAAAAACACTCTCTTTTTGGCCATGGAGTCTTTTATCTCCGTTATGGTATGCGTCTGAAGATAAGTAAGCA
>JAMOUF010000278.1 GCA_027068245.1 Campylobacterales bacterium
AAGACCCCTTTTGGTGACGAAGTTGTATATACCGCCACGCCCTTCTATATCTCCCGGATACCAGTTTTGTATGGTGGAGTAGTTTATGTGGGCGTCTTTGTGAGCCACCAGCTCCACTACCGCGGCGTGAAGCTGGTTCTCGTCACGGCTTGGAGCGGAACAGCCCTCGTTGTAGCTTACATAGCTTCCCTCGTCCGCTATTATTAGCGTTCTTTCGAACTGTCCCGTGTTTTGGGCGTTGATTCTAAAATAGGTGCTAAGCTCCATCGGGCACTTGACCCCTTTTGGTATATAGACAAAGGTTCCGTCGCTAAAAACGGCGGAGTTGAGTGCGGCAAAAAAGTTGTCCGTCATAGGAACCACGCTGAACATATACTTTTTTATCAAATCCGGATAGTCTCTGATAGCCTCGCTGATGGAGCAGAAAATTATCCCAAGTTTATTCAGCTCCTCCACGAATGTGGTCTTTACGGATACTGAGTCAAATACCGCATCCACCGCAACTCCCGCCAGAGCTTTTTGCTCCTCTATGGGAATTCCCAGCTTCTCGTAGGCTTTTATAATCTCCGGGTCCACCTCATCCAGGCTGTCAAGGGGCTTTTTGGGAGCCGCCCAGTAGCTGATGGACTGGTAGTCGATGGGAGGGTAGGTAACCTTGGCCCATCTTGGCTCCTCCATCTTCAGCCAGGCGTGATAGGCTTTTAGCCTGATATCAAGCATCCATTCGGGCTCGTTTTTCTTTTTGGAGATAAATCTGATTACATCTTCATTGAGTCCCGGAGGCAGTGTCTCCTCCTCCACATCCACCTCAAATCCCAGCTCATACTCGGAATTTATGAGTTTATCGACTTTATCCATTCCCATCACATATCCTTTTTTCTTTACTTGGATGTAATTTATCACAAATAAGATAAAATTACTCTTATTTGGCGGAGTTAATTAGGACAAAATTTCTCCTATTTATCCGGAACATCCACTTTAGTTATAATTATATATAAAAAAAGGCAGTATATGGATGTTTTGGAATTTTTGAAAAAAAACGGCTTGAAAGTTATCGACGAAGAACTCGATGTAAATCTGGAAATTCCACATATTGCATATATAGAAGTAAAAAAACCTGATTCAAAGCCGCTGCTCTTTACAAATCCGGTGGATAAAAAGGAGGGAGTCAGGTATGGCTATCCGGTTTTGATGAATATATTTGCCAATTATGACATCACTACAAAGATTTTAGGCTCCCATCCAGATATGATAGCAAAGGAGATAGAGGAGCTGTTGCATCTAAAACCCCCTTCGGATTTCAAAGAGAAGATATCTTTGCTGATGAAACTTTTCAAACTCAAAAACGTCTTTCCAAAAAGGCTCGATACAAAAGGGGAGTGTCAAGAGATTGAGATAGAAAGCCTCGATGAGCTGCCGATTTTAAAGACCTGGGAAAAAGATGGAGGCAAGTTTATAACCACCGGACAGGTCTATACGAAAGAGCTTGGGGGAACTACGCAGAATGTCGGG
>JAMOUF010000279.1 GCA_027068245.1 Campylobacterales bacterium
GCCGCCAAGTTTTTCGTCGATACTGGCAGGTGGCTTTTTTATATCGGCCCATTTGATTCTTCTGATTCTTTTCGCCTCGTGGACGAACACCCCGATAATCTCCCTTAAAAACTCCATAACTATGACGTATCTGTTGGATTTGTCCTTGGGAGATTTTATCTTCATCCATTTTTCCAGGTTCACTATGGGTATCACATCCTCTCTGATTTTTGCCAGTCCCTCCACCTCCGGCGGCATTCCGGGAGAGCGGAATATGTTTTTCGGTCTTTGTATCACCTCTTTGACCTTGGCCACATTCACGCCCAAAACCCACTCGTACGTTGAGCCGTCCTCCAGCTCCTCGAACATCCTAAAATCTATAACTTCCAGTTCGTTCGCGCCCGTTTCCAAAATCTTTGGCAGATAGCTTTTTTTCTTCATAACGACCTCTTAACTTTCATTTTGGCTCTCTTCTTGCTCTTTGACGAAGAGCTTGTCGATATTTAGCAGTATCAGCAGATTCTTATCCCCATACTCCTCTTTGGTAATAATTACGCCCGTTATAAATTTGGAGTCGATACCTATGGAGTTGATGGGGGCTGGCTGTATCTCGTCCTCTTCTATCGTTATCGCCCCCACGACCTGGTCTATAAGAAGGCCTATGTTGCCTATTTGCGAATCTATAATGAGGATAAACTCCTGGTCGCTCTCATCGGCTTTGGGAAGGTTCAGCATCTTTTTGAGGTTTACCACCGGAACGATGTTTCCTCTTAGATTCATAACGCCCAGAATATGTTCCGGGGTTTTTGGAACCGGTGTGATATCGAGCCTTTTGGTTATTTTGGTGACATTTTTAATATCGATGCCTATCAGTTCGTCGTTTAGCAAAAAGGCTATGACTCTTTTCTCCTCTTTGTATGTATCCTCCAAAGGCTCGTTCAGGCCCAATACTTCTATATCGTTCATATAATGGCTCCCGCAAAGTTACTTCTTTTTTCGTTTATCAAAGATTTGATATCCAAAATCAGCACCACCTTCCCGTCACCCGTGATGGTGGCTCCGGCGATTCCCTCCACGTCTTTTAGCATCTCGCCCAGGGGCTTAATGACAATCTCCTCCTCGCCGTAAAGGTCGTCCACGGCTATGGCAATATTTTTTTCGCCGATATTGATGATGATGACGAATTTGTTCTCGTTTTTGCTCTCTATATCGAAAAGCTCGTTAAGGTTGAAAAAGAGATATACCTCGTCTCTAAGCATCAAAGATTTGTATATACCCACATCCTTTATATCCTCGGGGCGGTATTTGATAATCTCCACCACGCTAAAGAGCGGAATGGCGAATATCCTGTTGTTTACGCCCACCATCAGCGTTCTTATGATAGCCACGGTCAACGGAAGTTTCATTGTAATTTTCGTTCCCACGTCCTTTTCGCTCTCGATCTCGATAACGCCCCTTAGGGAGTGGATGACGTTTGCCACCACATCCATTCCCACTCCTCTTCCTGAGAGGTCGCTTATCTCGTCCACCGTG
>JAMOUF010000280.1 GCA_027068245.1 Campylobacterales bacterium
TTTTGGCCTGGCTTTAAAAGGAGTCAACATCACCGTTCCTTACAAGGAGCAGGCTTTCATGGAGAGCGACGAGGTTTTAGGCATAGCCAAAGAGATAGGGGCCGTTAATACCTGGTATGAGAAGAGAGGCAAAATCCTGGCATACAACACTGATGCGCCAGGATTTTACGAAAGCATCGAGGAGTTTGACTTTAAACACCCAATCATTTTGGGAGCCGGCGGAACGGCGAAGGCGATAGCCGTATACCTGAAACACAAGGGTTTTGAGCCCGTGGTGTTAAACAGAAGCGCATCCAGGCTACCCTACTTTTTGGAAAAAGGGATAGAGGCATATACATGGGAGGAGTTTAAAAAGAACAGGCCTTTCGATATCGTTATCAACACCACTTCCGCAGGTCTTAAAGATGACTCGCTGCCGGCTCCAAAAGAGCTTTTGGAAGAGCTTTTCAAAGAGGCAAGATATGCGGTGGACGTCATCTACAACCGCCTTACGCCCTTTTTGAAGCTTGCAAAAGAGATGGGACTTACATACAAAGACGGAACGGAAATGCTGATAAACCAGGGGGTTTTGGCTTTTGAGATATTTACCGACTACCAATACAAAAAAGAGGAGATAAGAGAGCTTTTCAAAGAGGCGGCCGCCCTACTTCACTAAAGGGAGCCCCTCTTTTTTCCACTCGAGTATTCCGCCTTTTAGATTATAGACCTTTTTTACGCCCCAAGCATCCAAAGCCTGACTGGCGGTTACGCTCCTGTTGCCGCTTCTGCAGTAGACAAGAACCTTTTTATCCTTGATGCCTCTACCGCCAAGGTAGAGATATTTAAAAAGCTGAATCGGCACCAGATTGGCATCTTTTATATGGCCCTCTTCAAACTCCGAGGGGGTTCTAACGTCGAGTAAAACCACATCATTGCCTTGCAAAAGCTTGTAAAAGGTTTTCGCGTCCACATTCTCAAAGGCAAACAGCGAAGATATCAGGATGAGATATAGCGCCAATTTTCTCATTTTTTTATATCCTTGAAAACCTCCGCTACCATAAAGGCCAGCTCCAGAGCCTGGTTGGCGTTAAGTCTTGGGTCACACTGGGTGTGGTATCTGCTCTTTAGGCCCTCCGGGGTTATCGATGCGCTGATGCTTCCGGTACATTCGGTAACGTCGCTTCCCGTCATCTCAAGGTGCATTCCGCCTCCCACCGTTCCTTCGGCTTTGTGAATCTCGAAAAACTGTTTTACCTCGCTTAAAATCTTCTCAAAATCCCTGGTCTTCAGACCGCCTTCGGTTTTGTAGGTGTTCCCGTGCATCGGGTCTATGCTCCAGACCACCTCTTTGCCGGCCTCTTTTACAGCCCTCAAAAGCGGTGGAAAGAGTTTGGATATCTTGTCTGCGCCCATCCGGACAATGAGCGTGAGGCGTCCGGGCTCGTTGTCCGGATTCAGGGCATCTATAAGCTTCAACAGCTCGTCTGCTTGCATAGTAGGGCCTACCTTTACGCCCACCGGATTTTTGATACCTCTGAAAAACTCTATATGTGCTCCATCAAGTTCCCTGGTCCTGTCGCCAATCCACAGAAAGTGGGCGCTGCAGTCATACCAGTCGCCGGTGAAGGTATCCTTTCTGGTAAGGGCCTCCTCATAGTTCAAAAGCAGAGCCTCATGGCTTGTGTAAAGAGTGGTCTGTTTCAGCTGCGGAGTGTTGTCCGGGTCTATCCCACAGGCCTCCATAAACTTCAAAGCCTCGGTTATCTTATCGGCCAGCTCCTCGAATTTGTGGCCCAGTTCGTTATCTTTTACGAACTCCAAATTCCACTTGTGCACCTGCCTCAAATCCGCGAATCCTCCCCTGGCATAGGCTCTGATGAGGTTCAGCGTGGCAGCGGACTTGTAGTAGGCCTCGAGCAGTTTTTCGGGCTTTGGCTCCCTGGCTTCGGGGGTAAAATCAATATCGTTTACTATATCTCCCCTGTAGCTTGGCAGTCTCTTGCCACCTATCTCCTCGAAATCGCTGCTTCTTGGTTTTGCATACTGTCCGGCTATACGGCCTATCTTTACAACCGGTTTTCCGGATGAGTACATCAACACCATATTCATCTGAAGCAGAGCCTTAAACAGCTCCCTGATATTTGCCGCGTTGAAGTTCGCGAAGGATTCGGCGCAGTCGCCACCTTGAAGAAGGATGGCCTCGCCTTTGGCAACTTTTGCCAGCTGTTTTTTAAGCTCTCTCGCCTCTCCTGCGAAAATAAGCGGTGGAAAATTTTTCAACTGCTCCTCAACCGCTTTAAGCTCATCTATATCTTTATATGTTGGCTGCTGTTTTATGGGAAATTTTCTCCAGCTATCGGGACTCCAACTCATCTTCTACCTCTTTATTTTAAATTTGCAAATTATACCAAAAAATTGTAGTATAAAATTCTCAACTGATATATTTTTTCCATCAAGTCTTGACTCTCTCCGTTATCGCCTTTGAAAGTGAGAGAGCATCCACATTCTCCAGCCTCACACCGGTTGGAACGCCCTGGGCTATTTTGGTAAATTTCAGTCCCAAATCTTTTAGCCGGTCTTCTATATAGAGTATCAAAGCCTCCGTCTGGATAGAGGGGGTGAAGGCAAATATAATCTCCGAGGTGCCGTGGCTCTCTACAGCTTTCGCAAGACGCTCAAGATTCTCTTCGCTCAATCTGTCGAATACGAAATAGTATCCTCCATACTCCCCGCTCTCATCTATGATATATATATCCCTGGCGCTCTCCACAAGACAGAGTTTCTCCCGTTCCCTGTTCTCATCCGAACAGATGTGGCATATCTCATCTTCACTAAGCCCGCCGCACATGGAGCACTTTTTTATATGGCTCAGGGCATCTTCGATGGCATGGGCGATTTTCAAGGCGTCGTAACTATTTTCCAGCACCATGTGAAAAGCGAGTCTGCTGGCACTTTTCTTACCGATGGATGGCAGGTTTTCCAAAGCTTCCACAAGGTTGTAAAATTTCTTCAATCTTTTCATTGGCAAAATTATATCAAAAATTTATCCGACTTTTGCTATAATCAGCCCAACTTAAAACTAACTTAAAAGGATGCGGGCTTGGTGGATATAGATTACTACGAGATTTTGGAAGTGAGCCGTGAGGCTTCTTTCGAGGAGATAAAAAAGGCATACAGAAAGCTGGCTTTAAAATACCATCCGGACAGAAACCCCGGCGACAAAGAGGCGGAGGAGAAATTCAAACTGATAAACGAGGCCTACCAGGTCCTAAGCGACGAGGAGAAAAGGGCCCTCTATGACAGATATGGGAAGGCCGGGCTTGAAAACCAGGGTTACAGCGGATTTAGCCAGAGCAGTTTCGATGATATCATGGACTTTTTCGAACAGGTTTTTGGCGGCGGATTCTCAGGCGGATTTGGTAGAAGAAGCGAACAAAAATATCCGCTGGATTTGGCGATTGAGGTGGAGATAAGTTTTGAAGAGGCTCTTTTTGGAACGAAAAAAGAGATAGAATACAGCTACAAAGTCCCCTGCGAGGCCTGCAAGGGAACAGGCGCCAAAGATGGAAAACTCACCACCTGCCCCGAATGTCACGGCAGAGGGCAGCTCTATTACAGACAAGGCTTTATGACATTCAGCCAGACATGCCCCAAATGTGAAGGCAAAGGAGAGGTGGCAAAAGAGAAATGTCCCCAGTGTAATGGGAAAGGTTATGAGATAAAGAAAGAGAAAATCACCATCGACATTCCAGAAGGTGTCGACAACGAGGACAGACTAAGAGTAGCCAACAGGGGAAATATCGGCCTGGATGGAAGGCGTGGGGATCTGTATGTAAACATATATGTAAAAGAGGACGAGCATTTCGTAAGATACAATGACGATATCTATATGGAAGTGCCCGTATTTTTCACAAAAGCGCTGCTTGGTGAGAGCATAACCATACCAACGCCAAGAGGTGAGAGAGAGCTTAAACTAAAAGTTGGGACAAAGGACAAGGAGCAGTTCAGGTTCAAAAACGAGGGGTTCAAAAATGTCCGCACCGGCAGATACGGCGATTTGATAGTCCAGGTAAAAATCATCACCCCTTCAAAACTTACACAGGAGCAAAAGGAGCTTATCAAAAAGCTCGAGAGCAGCTTTGGCATAGAGAGCAAACCCCATGAGGAGAAGTTCTCATCCATTTTCGACAAGATAAAAGGCTGGTTCAAAAAATAGACCAGCCTCTTTTTTATATCCGGATATCCAGATTGTATTTTCTCTTTTTATAGTAGGCGGCTCCTATTATGACAAAGAGTATCGCTATGGCCCAGTATACCCATTCAGGAATTGGCACTGGATCACCCTGGGCGTAGGAATGGAGTCCGGATAGGTAGAAGTTTACCCCAAAATAAGTCATTATCACGCTCGAATAGGCCAGCAGTGAGGCTACGTTGAACAAAAAGAGCCTGTTGAGTTTTGGAACAAGCCTCAAATGCTCCACAATCGCATAAACCAAAATCGTAACGGCCGCCCAGGTCTCTTTGGGGTCCCAGCCCCAGTAGCGTCCCCAGCTCTCGTTGGCCCAGACGCCGCCCAGGAAGTTTCCGAGCGTCACCATCACAAGGCCGATAATAAGGCTCATCTCGTTGATATAGGTAAGCTCTTTGAATGTAAGCGTCAACAGCTCTTTGTTCTTCTCGTTCAAAAAGAGAAAGAGCACCAGCACGATAAATGCCAAAAGCGCGCTAAGCCCCAAAAAGCCGTAACTTGCCGTAATGACGGATACATGTATCATAAGCCAGTAGCTCTTAAGCACGGGCACCAGGTTGGTGATTTGGGGGTCGAGCCAGTTTAGATGGGCCACAAAGAGTATGAGCCCGCCCAGCAAAGAGGTGGCGGCAAATGCTATGGGAGCCCTTTTGGCGAAGAAAAATCCGGCCAGTATGGTAGCCCATGATATATAGACCATAGACTCATATCCGTCACTCCATGGAGCGTGTCCCGCAACATACCAGCGCAGGGCCAGACCAAAAGTGTGTGCCAAAAAGCCTAAAAAGATCAAAAATACACCAATTCTTACAACCCATTTTACATTGATTTTTGGATATATAAGGCTTATGATTATGGTTATAAGAAGTATAAATCCTATTAACAGATAGTATGGAACAAGCCTGTTGAAAATATCGAGCCTGTTGTAGAGCAGTTCCGCTTTTATCTTGGTTGAAGGGGGGATCAACGATGAACCGTAATATTTTTGATAATCGCTTATAACGTCCACGCTTTTGTTTGCTTTCTCCCAGTTGCCGCTTTTTACACCCTCCTCCACGTTTTTAAAATAACTTGCCATTATCAGCCGAACAAGCTCCGCCTCCTTTTGGGGGAAGCTTTTTATAGCCTCGATGGGTGATACCCACTTTCCGTTATCAGGGCTTGGTATTATTCTAAGCAAAGAGCCGGTATAGACCATATAGGCCACATTTACCCGCTCATCCACTTTGATTACCTCTTTGTCGAACTGATTCCTTTGTGATGGTTTTTTAGCCACCGCTTCTTTGACATATTTTAAAAGTTTGTATTCTCCATCTTTTGTAAAAAAGTCTTCAAAAGCGGCGTATTTGCCTTTGATGCCAATTATCTTTTTTAGGGCCGGATGGTGGACGTAAATCATCCTAACCTTTTGAAACTCTGCCGGGAAAACCGTCATACCGATATAGAGCTGGTTGGAGTTTTGTCCCAAAAGCTCCTCTTTTTTTGAGATTTTTGCCAACACCTTTCTTGAGAGGGTATCGAAAGGCTCTATCCTTCCGCTGCTGTCCTGGACCAGCACTTTGGAAGCGAAATAGTCGGCGTGGTTTTTGTCTATCTCGATTGTATCCGCGCTGTATGAGATGGTGGAAAAAGCCATAAAAAAGAGTGCCAGCGAGGCCAACAGAGACTTTCTTTGCTCTTGAACCTTCTTTGTAAGACGCAGCAGTTTTTGAAATCTGCTTTGGGGCATAAAAAAGTGCAGTATCA
>JAMOUF010000281.1 GCA_027068245.1 Campylobacterales bacterium
AAAGTGCGCGCCGCCGTTGCTAAGCTGAATGATAACCGGCGAGTTGGCCTCCTTAGCCGCCTCCATAACCGCATTTGCCGAGTTGGTGCCTACGACGTTTATGGCCGGCAGGGCGAAAGAGTGCTCTTTGGCATACTCGTAAAGCCTTAGCAAATCGTCGCCCCAAATAACGCCGGGTTTTAGAAATTCTCTTACGCCCATGGAAAATCCTTATATCATTTTTTTGATTTTCGCACTTTTTTTCAGTTTCTCTACCTCTTTTTTCACCGTTTCCTGGAACTTTTTCATCTTGAGCTGCTCTTTTATCTTGTCTTTGACTTTTTCGAAAGGAACGGTGGAGGCAGGTTTTTTATCCTCTACATAGATGATATGGTATCCAAACTGGGTTTTTACCGGCTCTTTCGTGAACTCTCCCGGTTTTAGATTAAAGGCTGCGTCACTGAAAGGTTTTACCATCTGTCCTTTTTTGAAATATCCCAAATCTCCGCCTCTTTTGCCGCTTGGACCTACCGATTTGGTTTTGGCAAGCTCGATGAACTTCTCTTTAAGTTTGCTCTTTGGCGTCTTTTTAAGCTCTTTTATTATCTTCTTCGCCTCTGCCTCATCTTTTACGAGTATATGTCTTGCGTGAACCATCTCAGGCTGCTTGAACTGCTCTATATTTTTCTTATAAAAGCTCTTTGCCTCTTTGTCGCTTACTTTTATGGAGTTATACTGCTTTCTCATCCACACTTCCAAAGCCAAATCACCTTTAAGCTTCTCAAGTGCCTCTTTGAACTCCTTGCTTTTGGTAACGCCGCTTTTTACGGCCTTCTCTTTTAAAAGCTCCCTCTCGATAGCCTGGTCTACCACCTTCTGCTTGATGTTTGGGGGAAGCTGCTCGAACCTCGTACCGCTTTGGGCGAGCATCGGCGCCACGTCTTCTGTGGTTATGCTCTTTCCATTCACCTTCGCTATCACCTTTGCCGCAGCCGCACTGCTGACCATAAGTCCCAACGCAACAACTCCGCTTACTAAAATCTTTTTCATTAATCCATCCTTTTTTGTTGAATTTAAGAAATTATATCTAAAAAAGTTAACTAAACTATTTCATATTGTGATAGACGTTTTGAACGTCGTCATCCTCTTCCAATGTGTCGATAAGCCGCTCCACCTTCGCAGCCGTCTCCTCGTCCACCTCTATCTCGTTGTTGGCTACCAGGCCAACGCTGCTCTCTAAGATATTGGCTCCGCTTTTCTCCACAGCCTCCAAAACCGTGCCAAAATCGGCCGGCTCCGTCTCTATCACCAAAACCTCATCATACTCTATGATATCGCTGGCCCCGGCCTCCATGGCGGCCTCCAGCACATCCTCGTCCCTATCCGAGCGCTCCACGGTTATAACGCCTTTTTTATCGAACATCCAGCTGACGCTTCCGCTGGTGCCAAGACTTCCGCCGCTTTTACTAAAAGCATGCCTTACGGAGGCTACGGTCCTGTTTTTGTTATCTG
>JAMOUF010000282.1 GCA_027068245.1 Campylobacterales bacterium
AGCTGGAGGAGTTCGAAAAAGAGGGCCTTGTAACCATCGATGGAGATAAAATCACCGTAAGCGAGACCGGAACGCTGCTTATTAGAAACATAGCCATGCCGTTTGATGCGTATATGAAAAAGCATAAAGAGTCCAAGAAGGTTTTCAGCAAAACCGTATGAAGCTTAAAGTTTTTTCCACCAGGCGCGAAATCAGGGAGTTTATAAAACACTCCAAAGATGGGTTTTTGCCAAAGCTTCTAACCATCGAGGAGTTTATCGACAGGGCGGTTTTGACTGAGAAAAACTTTCTGCCCCGCGAGCTTATACCATTGTATCTTTTTAGAGCCGCCGAGAGGGTGGATTTGAAAAAACTTGGCATAAATTCCTCTTTCGAGAGCTTTTTGGAAGAATACAGACTGATTTATTCCTTTTTCAAAGAGCTCTTTTTGGAGCGGGTAAAGATGGATAGGCTCATAGAGCTGGACCCCTATGAAAGGTTTAGAGAGCATATAGAGATTTTGAGCGCTTTGTATGAGGAGTATAAAAAAATTTTGCAAAGCGAGGGGTTTGTGGATTTTGTAACCCTTGAAGAGTATGAGATAAACCGCAAATATTTTCAGCAATTCGATGAGATAGAGATTAACCTAAGCGGCTATCTTACAAGATTTGATTTGGAGATAGTGGAGGCCATAGGAGGGTGCACCATACTCTTTGACGTGGACAGGTTCAATAAAGATTTGGTTAAGAAGATGTTTGGCAAGGAGCTGGATGAGGGCAGATATATCTATAAAGACAAAAAAATCGAAAATATAGAAAATATCGATAAAACTCTTTTTAATAACAAAATAGAAAGAGCCCACTTTTCTTCAAGAATAGAGCAGGCCAACTATGTCTTCGCAAAGATTATGGAGTTTTATGATGAAGGTATTGAGCCCCAGAACATCGCCGTGATTTTACCGGATGAGGAGTTCAAGTATTTTTTGGAGATATTCGATGAGAAAAACAACCTCAACTTCGCCATGGGACACTCTTTCAAAGATTCTAAACTCTTCATTTTGCTTGATTCACTATACAAAGCGGTGGCAAAAGATGATGAGGTGAGCCGAAAAAGGGCAGGGGAGCATTTGGAGAGGTTTGAGAGAATCCACAATTTCAAAGAGCTTGAGGAGTTTATATTCTCACTGGCTGGCGAGAGGGAGAAAACCCTTATAGCCCAGCCCCTTTTCGAGCTTGGATTTATTTTGAAAGAGCTTCAGCCCATAGAAATGCTAAGGGTGGTGTTAAAGAGGTTCGAGGAGCTGAGTTTCGATGATGTGGGAGGGGGCAAGGTCAGCGTACTTGGAGTGCTTGAGAGCAGAGGAGTGCGCTATGATGGGGTTATTGTGGTGGATTTCAACGAGGGGCTGGTGCCAAAGGTTGGAAGCGAGGATATGTTTTTGAACACGAAACTTAGAGAGGCGGTCAACCTGCCTACCATCGCTCAAAAAGAGCAGCTCCAAAAACAC
>JAMOUF010000283.1 GCA_027068245.1 Campylobacterales bacterium
GCTTATGCAGCTATGTTTAAAAGGGATATCGAGAGGTTTCAAAGCTCTTATGAGAGAAACAACTATCTGCCTTTGGGGTGTGCTGCACTTGCCGGAACGCCTCACAATATTGACAGAGATTTCGTTGCCAAAGAGCTTGGGTTTTCCTCTCCTACCGTAAACTGTCTCGATACCGTAAGCGATAGGGATTTCGCGCTTGAGATACTTTTTAATATAGCGACTATGATGATGCATATATCCAGGCTTGCCGAAGAGCTTATTTTGTGGAGCAGTTACGAATTTGGCTTCATAACCATCAGTGATGAGTATGCCACCGGCAGCTCCATTATGCCACAGAAGAAAAATCCGGATGTGCCTGAACTTTTACGGGGAAAAACCGGTAGAACATATGGAAATCTAATATCGCTGCTAACAGTTATGAAAGGTCTGCCCCTGGCATATAACAAAGATATGCAAGAGGACAAAGAGGGGGTATTTGACAGCGTAAAGACTGCGAAGATATCTTTGATTATTTTGAACGAAGTGTTAAAAACGATGAAAGTCAACGAAGAAAAAATGGAAAAAGCCGCAAAAACGGGGCATCTTACGGCTACCGATTTGGCTGATTACCTGGTTGAAAAGGGGATACCTTTTAGAGAGGCCCACTTTATAACAGGCAAGGCGGTTGCACTGGCCGAATCGAAAAACAAAGATATCAGTGAACTTGGATATGAGGAGCTAAAGGGTATAGATGATAGAATTGGTGAGGATGTGGAGAGATATTTAAACCTTTACAACTCGATGAATTCAAGAAACAGCCAAGGTGCCACATCCACAAAACAGGTTCAGCGTCAAATAGACTATTTTGAGGATTTTTTAAGCCGGGTATAGCTTTTTGGAAAATCTTTTGATAATATTTAAATAAAAAGGGTTGGAATGAATTATACTCTTTCAAGGGAACTTTTCGATGAGCTGGTAAAAAAGCTTGGAAAAGAGGGGGCGGAGAAATTCGCTAATGCAATTGAACTCTTTTTGGAAATAATACATAAAGAGGCTGATAAAGAGATAATACAAAAAAAAGAGGAATTGAAAGCCCAACTCTATAATGATTTGAGAAACGAGCTTGCAACCAAAGAGTTCGTAAGAGCTGAGATAAACGAAGTGAGAGCCGAGATAAACGAAGTGAGAGCTGAGATTCAGAAGAACAGTTTACTGTTGAAGGTATTAATTGGTATTTCCATATTTGCTCTGACCCTTTTTAATCCAAACTTTATAACGCTTATAGAAAAGATATTCAAATAGTTTTTGGTGAGGGTCAACCCTCACACATACTTTTTAGCCTCCTCCTCGATAGCCTGATAGGGCCAGTTTAGTTTCGCTCCGCCTAACATATGGAAATGTAGATGCATCACCTCCTGCCCTCCATCTTTTCCGTTGTTGGTTATAAGCCTGTAGCCGGTTTTATCCAACTCCAGCAGTTTCGCTACTTCCTGGATAAAAGGGGTCATTTTCGCCATAACTTCCGGCGGACAGCTTTGGAAGTTTTCGATATGCTGTTTTGGAATAATCAGGATATGAATCGGAGCCTTTGGGTTTATGTCGTGAAATGCCAGAAACTCCTCGTTTTCAAGCACTTTATTTGCAGGTATCTCTCCCTCTACGATTTTACAGAAAATACACATTGAAAAACTCCTTTTTTTATAAATTTACTCTTAACCTTAGCTTTTTATAATCAATATTATACTATCATACAAAAAAAATTCCCACAGGGGCGAGTATTGGAACAGTGGCAAGAGAGATTGGAAAAAAGCGGGTCGTTGGAGGAGCTGGAAAACTTAAGGATTGAGATTTTCGGCAAGAAGGGTTTTTTCGCAAAAGAGTTCGAGAAACTGAAAACTCTTCCAAAAGAGGAGAAACCCAGGGTTGCAAAAGAGCTTAATATCGCCAAAGAGAGGCTTTTTAAAGCGTTACAGGCAAAAAAAGACAAACTTTTGGCAAAGGAGATAGAAAAAAAGCTCAAATCCGAAAGTATCGATGTCTCTTTATACAGTCCAAAAGGTTTTAAAGGGGCTTACCATCCTGTAAACCATACGATGGATAAAATCATAGAGTATTTCATATCTTTGAACTACTCCATCGAGACCGGGCCGTTGGTGGAGGACGACTTTTACAATTTCGAAGCACTGAACCTGCCAAAATACCATCCTGCCAGAGATATGCAAGATACATTCTATTTCAAAGACGGCAAACTTTTAAGGACCCATACATCCCCGGTTCAGATAAGAACTATGCAAAAAGAGCGCCCACCTATTAGAATGATAAGTCCGGGAGCCGTGTTTAGAAGGGATTACGATTTGACCCATACGCCTATGTTTCATCAGGTAGAGGGGCTTGTGGTGGATGAGAAGGGAAAGGTAAGTTTCGCAAATCTGAAATTTATCCTCGAAGATTTTCTCCACTATATGTTTGGGGATGTGAAAGTGCGTTTCAGGCCCAGCTTTTTCCCTTTTACCGAGCCCAGTGCGGAGGTGGATATCAGCTGTATCTTCTGCAAAGGCGAGGGGTGCAGAGTATGTTCTCATACCGGCTGGCTGGAGGTTTTGGGCTGCGGTATGGTAGACCCCAACGTTTTTGAGGCCGTAGGATACAAGGATGTCAGCGGTTACGCTTTTGGCCTGGGAGTGGAAAGGTTTGCGATGCTTATCCATCAAATACCCGATTTAAGGGTGCTTTTTGAAGGGGATATAAGGTTATTGGAGCAGTTTAGATGATAGTTACGAAAAATTGGTTGAACGAATGGGTTGATTTAAGCGACAAAAATATTGATGAAATTCTCGAAACCCTCAATAAAATAGGGCTTGAAGTGGCGGAGCACAGAAAACTCGTAGCTCCGGACAATGTTGTTGTGGGAAAGGTCGTTAGCTGTCAAAAACATCCGGATGCTGATAAGCTAAACCTTTGCCAGGTGGATGTGGGCGAAGAGAGGCTACAGATAGTCTGTGGCGCAAAAAACGTTAAAGAGGCACAGTATGTGGCCGTAGCCAAGGTTGGAGCCACGCTGCCGGGAGATTTTAAAATAAAACCCGCAAAATTAAGAGGCGTGGAGAGCCTGGGGATGATATGCTCCAGCAACGAGCTTGGTTTTGAAAAGATGGAAAACGGGATAATGGTTCTCGATGAGAGCGTGGGAGAGCTCGAACCCGGAAAGAAACTGAGCGAATATCCACTGTTTAACGACGATTTGATTGAGATAGAGCTTACGGCTAACAGGGGGGACTGCCTTAGCGTTTTGGGAATAGCCAGAGAACTTGCGGCGGCTTTTGGCAAAAGGTTGAAAAATATAAACATTGAAGAGGACTCCTCTTTGAAACTTGGAATAGGTAGGGTCTTGAAGCTAAATGCTTCGAACAATCTTGAATCCTCCGTAAAATACAAAGTGACGCAAAAAGAGCATTTCTATCTACCTTTTTTAGTCAGGTTCAGACTGGCTTTGGCAAAAGAGCTCTTTGAAAACGCTTATGAAGCTTTCGGTTTTTATGTCACATACTCTACCGGTGTGATTACCAGAATATACGATTTCAACTTTTTTGACGGCCAGATAGAGCTGAAAAAGGATGAGCTGGACTACGATGCGGTATATGGAAACAAAAAGGCCTCGGTCATAGGGGTTATCCAGTATGAGGAGTCAAAGGGCAGGGGTGATAGAACCATAGTCGAGTTTAGTTACATAGACCCCAAAACCATCTCGAAAAAGATGTTTCAGAAAAAGATAGAGAGTGACTGGGCCTTCTACAGAAGCAGCAGAGGCAGCGAGCCCAGACTCGATATAGGTAAAAATTTTCTTATATATCTTTACCAAAAGCTCTTTGAGGATTACAGTATCTATGAGGGCTCTTTGGAGGCTGTAAAAGAGATAGAGAAAGAGGCCATCAAAATCAACCTGGATGAGATAGACGCGCTCATAGGACAAAAAATCGACAGGGGGCTTATAGTAGATATTCTAAAAGCCCTCGGTTTTGAGATACTCAGCGTGGATGAGGAGTTTATGATTGTCAAAACCCCCGTTTTCAGGCACGATATAGAAAATATTCAAGATGTGGCCGAGGAGATACTCAGAATATATGGCATAGACAATATAGAGTCCAAGGCGTTGAGGTTCGAGGAGAAAAACCGCTTGAACAGGGCGTATGAAAATTTTCTGGCAAAAAAGGAGATAAAGGCCTTTTCCATAGCCAACGGATATTTCGAGACCATTGGTTTCGTCTTTACCTCAAAAGAGTTTCTGGAAAAATATGGCTTTAAAACCATCAAAGAGGACAAAGAGCTTGTAAATCCGATAACGAGCGAATTGAATACTTTAAGAACCTCTTTGATACCCACTCTTATCGAGCAGACGCGCAACAATATAAAAAACGGGGCGAAAAGGGTGAAACTTTTCGAGATAGGAACGGTGTTTGATGAGGAGAGGGCGGAAAAAGAGGTTTTCGGCGGAATTTTCTGTGGAACCAAAGAGGTGGATACGATAGTCAACAAGGGGAAACCCTCTATGGTGGAATTTGGCGATGTTGTAAGGGATTTGGCCGATATTTTAGGAGATTTCGACCTGGTAAAAAGCGCTCCCAAACATTCGATATGCCATCCGTATCAGTGTGCCGATATAGTGAAAGAGGGCCAAAGAGTTGGCTATGTGGCAAAGATAGACCCGAGGGCCCAGGAGGAGCTGGATCTGTATGAGGGATTTATATTTGAGATTGATTTTGACAAAATACAAAAGCCATATCCCAAATTCAGAAAGTTTTCCATATATCAACGCTCCTTCAAAGATTTAAGCGTCGTCGTTGACAAGGATTTGAGTTTCGAGGATATCAAAAAAACCCTCTCTGTGCCAAAAGAGATTAAAAATTTCTATCCGGTGGATATATATGAAGATGAAAAGCTTGGTGACAAAAAAAGTCTTACACTCAGATTTGCTGTTCAGTCCGATGAGAAGACGCTGACGGAAGAGGAGATAGGCTCTATAATCAATAGCGTTTTAAAAAGCCTTGAAAAGATTGGAGCGAAACTAAGATGAGTTTTATAGAAGTCAAACCCGCAAAAAGATTCGACATAGAGATAGACGAGATTGCCCCGGATAAATCCATTTCACACAGGGCCGCCATGTTTTCCCTGCTAAGTGACAGGCCTTCCAAAATCAGAAACTTTTTAAGAGGCGAAGATACCTTGAATACCCTCAAAATAGTAAAAAAACTGGGTGCGAGGATAGATGATGGCGAGGAGATAACTATCACGCCCCCAAGTGAGATTTCGGAGGCCGAGGATGTTTTGGACTGCGGCAACAGCGGGACGGGTATGAGGCTTTTTTGCGGCCTTTTAAGCTCGGCCCGGGGTTTTTTTGTCTTGAGCGGAGACAGATACCTAAGAAGCAGGCCTATGGCGAGAGTGGCGAAACCTTTAAAGGAGATAGGTGCCAAAATAGATGGCCGTGAAAATGGAAACAAAGCCCCTTTGGCTATAAGAGGCTCGAAACTCAAACCCTTTACATACAAAAGCACGGTAGCCTCCGCACAGGTAAAAAGCGCGATGATTCTGGCGGCATTGAGAGCCGATGGCAAAAGCTCCTACGAAGAGCCGGAGCTTAGCCGGGACCACAGTGAGCGGATGTTGAAGGGAATGGGAGCGAAGCTTGAGACAAAAATCACCGATGAGGGTTACGAGGTGGTTATAGAGCCCCTTGAAAAACCCCTGGAGCCTTTGGATATAACTGTTCCGGCCGACCCCTCGAGCGCTTTTTTCTTTGCGGTAGCCGCAGCGATTGTCCCAAAAAGCCGAGTAGTGCTAAAAAACCTTACCCTAAACCCTACCCGGATAGAGGCTTACAATGTTTTAAAAAGAATGGGGGCCAGGGTGGAGTTTATAGAAAAAGAG
>JAMOUF010000284.1 GCA_027068245.1 Campylobacterales bacterium
CGCCCATATCAAAACTGCGGCAAGTGCGGTAAATATAAATTTTTTCATAATCTCTCCTTTGCGGAAATTATACGATAATTTTTATTATTTGACAAATTCTACCATTTTAAACCGCTCGCCCATCTGGGAGGGGTGAAGCAGAACCTTCACTTTGTCAGCTTCTTGTTTGTAAGCTTCAAACCCGGCCCTTTTTTGAACCTCATCCAGAAGCTCGGTTATGCCAAAATCCACCAGTGCCGCCAGCTGGGTTTTGAATGCCTCCTTTTCAAACCCTGCATCTTTGAAAGCGTCTATAAGGTGCGAAAAGTTCACATCATATGTGATATCACTTCTTTTGAAAGCCGCCTTTAAATCCAGTTTCTCGTCAAAAAGTGGAAAGACCCTGTGTCCCTGGTAGACCCTGACGCTAAAATCGTTGCGAGGAACCAAATCACCATAATCAAAAGTTACGAAACGCGCCTTTTCAAAGGCTGAGGCCATATTTTTGGCGAACTCCTCGTAACCTACTGCCACCTCACCCCTCTCAAACCCGTAACGCCCGGCTATGTCAGACACCCATTCGCTGGCTGGTTTGAACTCGATGTTGAAATCCTCCACATAGGCCATATCTCCTTTGTAAAAAAGCTCACAGGCAAACGCGTCGAAAATCTCGTTCGCCACCACAAAGGCCTCCTCCACCCTAACCTCCTCCAGGCTTTTAAAATGTACAAGCTCCACGGCATCACCGAAGCTTTGTGAAAAATAGTCCCTCTGTATGCGTCTCAAATCCTCGAAAGGCTCTATTATCGCAAATTTCAAACTTCTTAGAAGATTTTTGTCAAATGTGTAGAGAAACTGGACCATATCGGCCAGAAGATATCCTTTGTGAGCCCCAATCTCCACCACATAGGCATCTTTTGCGACAGAGCCCTGGGATAAAAGCCTGTAAAGATGTCTGGCTATGGAGCCTCCAAAAAACTTGCTGACGCTTACGGCGGTAAAGAAGTCACCCTCTTTTCCGATATCCCTGTATCGGCTGTAGTACCCATCTGGAGCGTAGAGCCACTCATGCATAAACTGGCTGAACCTCATTTGAATCCCATCTTTTTGTAAAGTTCCAAAAGTAAAATCTGTCTATCCATATCGAAAATCTTCAAATCGAGCCGCCTGCTATTAAGCGAGTTTTGCATCGTCATAACATCGTATTTCGTCTTCTCGCCGGCTTTGAAGAGCTCTTTCGTCTGATTTAGCAGCGAGGAGTAGAGTTTCAAATCCTCATATGTCAAAGATATCTTCTTGTCGATATGTCCAAGCTTTTTAAATATCGCCCTGTATAGGTTTTTCTCCTCTCTTTTCTTATCCAAAAGCTGTAGGGAGGATTTGAGATAGTTGAGTTTGGCAAGCTCTATATTTTTAAAAGAGTTTATGTCAAAAAGCGGCATCGAGATATGAAAACCGTAGGTGTAAAAACTATCTTTATACTCAAAGGAGGGCAT
>JAMOUF010000285.1 GCA_027068245.1 Campylobacterales bacterium
CGCCAGCTTCAGTTTTCTCTCACTCTCTTTGGATTCGCAAAGAGCGATCACCTCAAGCCTTTTGAAAAGGGCTTTGAGGGTTATGGTAAGATAGACGTTTATCTCCTCGTCCTCAAAGGCACAGAAGACCTTTTTAAAGCCATTATCCAAAATTATATCGCTTATCTGCTCGTCGTCATAGATATCTATTACGAAAAGATGGCGTATGCCCTCTCTGTCTGCCTTTTTGAGTTTATCCTTATCCGTCTCGGCCACATATACGTCATAACCCTCCTTAAGCAGGTTCAGGCCTATCTGCTCTCCATATCTGCCGTAACCGAACAGAAGTATTTTATCTTTTTTTTCTGGCATTTTTCAGACTGCTTTCCACTACTTTTGATTTAAAATGGGCTATACTGATACTATATCCTATGATAACCAGTATGTCATCGGTTTTTAAGACAAAATCCTCATCCGGATTGAAATAGAACTTCCTTTTTATATTTTTTCGACTCTGGCCCGCTTTAAACACCCTGACAACTCCCAGTAAGATGATTTTGAAACTGTTGAAGTCGATATCTCCGATACGCCTGCCATCCAAAAAGGAGTCTTTTAGCACCTCCACCTGGTCGCACATCGCGTTTCTTTTGGCCGTCAAAATATCGTTCATCGCCTCTATGGCTATGGGCTGCTCTATGATTTTTGCGGCAAACAGCCCGGCGGTCGAGTATGGGGATATAAGATAGTCGGCACCTGCCAGTTTCAGCTTTTTTTCAGAGTTTATATCTATGGTTCTTGAGATCAAAAAGACATCTTTTGAAAAACTTCTGATATTTAGACATATGTAGATATTGTGCATATCGCTGTCAGTCAGCGCCAAAACCGCGGCCACTTTGTCGAAATTTATCTTTTTGAAGGTCTCTTTTTTGCTGGCGTCGGCCCAGATGGCAAGCATTCCGCTGTTTATCGCCTCATCCACCACCTCTTTGTTTAGATCTATTATCAAAAAGTTCTTCTTCTCCTTTTTCAGCCTCTCAGCAAGCAGCTTTGCCATATGGGTATAACCGCAGATGATATAAAAGCTTTCGAACTTTTTGACTTTACCAAGTATCCTCTCTTTTCTAACCTCCTCCAGCTTCTCGCTGAAGGCAGAGACTATGATGGAGGTGGCGAAAGATATCAATCCGATACCGGTTAGGATGATTATGATGGTAATTACCCGCCCCTCTGTGGTAATTGGGGTTATATCGCCGTATCCAACGGTTGAGATGGTTACCAAGGACCAGTAGAAGGCGTCAAACAGTGAGGTTATGTTTTGATTGGTTCTCTCCTCAAAGACATATAGACTTATTCCGGATATGAAAACTACAAAGACCACCAAAATAAGTAGCGTAAACAACTCCACCTTTTTCGAGGTCAAAACCTGCAAAAAATGTGTAATGTTGCTGGAATACCTTATTAGCTTGAAGACTCTAAAGAGCACGAACACCCTTAAAATCCTTATCTCTCTGTAACTTGGAAGAATCGCCAGAAGGTCGATGATGGCCATAGGCGACAAAATGTATTCGAGTTTGGATTTTATAATCTCTTTGATAACCTTCTTGGTATCGAACTCCCGCTCCAAAAATACCGAGTTTTCAAACTCCTCTATGATTATTTTGTGTATGTCGTTGTAAACCCAGAGCCTTAGCAGATACTCTATGATGAAAACGCCCGTTACGAAATAGACGTCATAGTAGTAGAGCCATTTGGATATGGGGGATTTCACCTCTTCGATGATGATGATTACGCTTGATAGAATCAAAAAAATCATAAAAGCGTCAAAATACTTCTTGTAAGGGTAGTCGTCATTTTCCAGAAGGTTTTTGAAAAACCTCTTTATCTTTTTATATCTTGGAGAGCCCTCCAGAAGGAAGGCGAAATCTATAAGAAGCTGGGAGAATTTCAAGCCAGTCTCTTTCTTAAGAGCTCGTTTACCACTTTGGGGTCGGCCTTGCCTTTGCTGGCTTTCATAACCTGGCCCACGAAAAACCCGAAAAGCTTATCTTTGCCGCTTCTATACTGCTCCACCTTGTCGGCGTTGGCGGCCAACACTTCATCTATGATAGCCTCTATGGCCGATGTGTCGGTTATCTGTTTTAGGCCCAGTTTCTCTATGGCCTCGTCCACGTCGCCGCCATTTTTCACCAGGTAGTCCAGAACCTCCTTGGCCGCTTTGTTGCTGATGGTTTTATCTTCTATTCTTTTTACTAGCTTTGCCAGCGTTTTACTGTCTATCGGGCTTTTCGTTATATCAACCCCAAGCTCGTTCAGTCTTGCCGCAAGCTCCACCGTCAACCAGCTTACCGCGTTTTTGGCGCCAATACCCTCCTCCATCATCTCCTCGAAAAACTTCGCCGTCTCTTTTGAAGAGGCTATCAGCGCGGCCTCGTAGGGTTTTATACCATACTCTTTTATAAAACGCTCCTCTTTCTCATCCGGAAGCTCCGGGATGTTTTTGGTCTCTTCAAAAAACTCATCAGGAATTATAAGCGGCGGCAGGTCCGGGTCTGGAAAATATCTGTAATCGGCACTCTCCTCTTTGCCCCTCATACTTTTTGTAACTCCCCTTTGGGTATCGAAGAGCCTGGTCTCCTGAACCACCTCACTATCGTATATCCCATCTTCCCAGGCCTCTATGTGACGCTCTATCTCATACTCTATCGCCTTTTGTATAAACCTGAAGGAGTTGAGGTTCTTTATCTCCACTCTCGTATAAAGCTTTTCGTCCCCTTTTGGCCTGATGGAGACGTTCGCGTCGCATCTAAAAGAGCCTTCTTGCATATTGGCGTCACTTATATCTAAATACCTCACGATAGAGTGGAGCTTTTTTAGATACTCCACCGCCTCTTCGCTGCTTCTTATATCAGGCTCACTGACAATCTCCAACAGCGGCGTCCCGGCTCTGTTAAGGTCGACTTTGCTTATCTCGCCCTCGTGGATGTTCTTGCCCGCATCCTCCTCCAGGTGGGCTCTGGTTATGCCTATCTCTCTCTTGCTTCCATCCTCTTTGTCCACATACAAAACCCCGTTTTCCACGATAGGGATGTCAAACTGGCTTATCTGATACCCTTTTGGCAAATCCGGATAGAAGTAGTTTTTTCTATTGAATATGGACTTTTTGTTTATGGTGGCGTCCACGGCCCATCCAAACATCATCGCCTTTTTCACCGCCTCTTTGTTTATAACGGGCAGCGCCCCCGGAAGACCCAGACATACCGGACAGGTGTTTTTGTTCTGGCGTTCTGCGAAACTCGTTGGACAGCTGCAGAACATTTTCGATTTGGTATTTAGCTGAACGTGGACCTCCAGTCCGATGACTACTTCAAACTCCATAAAAACCCTTTAAATTTTTTTACCATTTTATAAAAATTTTTATAAGAAGTAGCTAAACGAAATAGCGTATCGATGCAAAACCGGCCGCCCTTTTTATTTTTACCCGGTTTATCTGCCTCTTTTTGACTATCCCTCCAAGAGCGATGATGTTTTTCTGTTTTTTTACAGCTCCTCTCAAAGCCCCAAGGCCTTTTGGAGCCGGTTTGCCAGGAGATTTGAAAATCGGGCTGTATGTCACCATATCGGCTTTAGCAGCTCGTTTAAGCTCTTTTGGGCTATGGGTGCTGGCTACTACGAACAGCCCCATCCTTTTGGCCCTTTTTATCAGATGAAGCTGTTTTGAAGTCAGATGGACGCCGAACAGACCAAATCTTCTGGCAAGCCTGATATCGGAGTTTACCAAAAGGTGATGGTGGGTTTTGGCGGCTCTTTTGAGGATTTTTTTAAGTTTTGGATTCTCTTTGTCCCGGATGCATACCATATCCACAGAGTGTCTCAATATCGATTTTTTAAGGCGTTTTATAAATTTTGTGGGAGTTGTTCCATAATGGAGCGGGTCGGATATGAGATAGGATATAAATCTACTCATGAAGCCTTTTTTCTATTCTTTCCAAAATGGCAGTCTGCCTCTTCATCTCCTCATATTTTAAAATCTGAATGTTCGCCATCTCCACGATGATAATCAAAATAAGCCAAAATACAGTTAAGAAGAGAGCTACCGAAGCGGCCAAGACAAGATCATCAAAGTTTAAAAAAGCGTAAGCGATACTAAGTCCCAAAAGCGTCCAAAGGACGCCAAGGACGAAGCTGATGGAATTTTTAAGGAGTTTAAAACCCAACTACAGCGCCTCTTCGTGAAGCAAAACGGCGCCGGCCAGATAGACGTAAGTCAAAATCATAAATATAAAGGTCTGCAAAAAGGCACTGAAAAGCAGCAGCGCGTATCCGGGAAGGGGAATAATCCACGGTGCCAGCATCAAAAGCACCCATAAAAAGAGGTCGTCACCCTTGATGTTACCAAAAAGCCTGAAAGAGAGCGAGATGATTCTGGATATGTGTGAAACCACCTCTATAGGGAACATAAGCGGCGACAGTGCCTTGACGGGTCCCGCAAAATGGGCGATATACTCTTTTAATCCATTTTTTCTGATACCTTCAAAATTATAAAATATAAAGACTATCAAAGCCAGTGCGAGGGTGAAGTTGATGTTTCCCGAAGGCGATTCAAACCCGGGAATAATTCCTATAATGTTCGCAACGAATATAAAAAGGCCAAGCGTAGCGATAAGTGGGAGGTATTTTTTCGCGTAACTCTCACCAATAACATCTCTACCCATGGCTATAACGCCCTCCAAATAGGCCTCCATAACGTTTTGAAGTCCCTGGGGAACAATTCTAAGCTGTTTGGTGGCAAGTTTCGCTATGACTAAAACGATAATAGCCGCCAGCAACATATGGCTGATGAACACGAAAGTGTGGTTATGGCTCAGCGTGCCTAAAAAAGTGAAAATCCCTTCCATATACTCTCCTGCAATTTTTTGCTAATTATACTTAGTTTTAGATTAAGTTATACTTACTTCTACCCTAAAACTTCATATCTTTTTCTGCTGTCCCAGCCTGTAAATGGCAAAATCGTACTTTACCGGGTCTTTGAGGTCGAACTCTTTGAGTTTTTGCGTAAGCAGCACCGCAGCGTAGAGGTCATACCTCTTTCTATCCAAAAGCCCCAGTTTACGGCTTACGTTGAAGGTGTGAGTATCCAAAGGAACTATCAAATCGGCCCTGTCGACTCCCTGCCAAAGCCCCATATCCAGGCTGTCTTTTCTAACCATCCACCTAAAAAACATATTCCATCGTTTATATGGCGACTCCCCTTTTAGTCTCAATGTAGGCTCCTTGCCTATCAAAAAGTCGTATCCGGCAGAGCTGTATGGATTTACCTCTCTAAACCTTTTTATCAGGGCTTTCAGCCCCTCCAAAACGCTCTTTTGTTTTCTGTATCCGGATAGGAAAATCTCCTCCAAAGAGCCGGCCCGCTTTATGGTGATAAAAAGGTTTGCAACATCCAGAGGTTTTTGAAACCGGTAGTAGTTTTTTACGCTCTTTAAAATCTTCTCCTCATCCAATAAGAGCAAAGAAAAGTCGAGGCCCTCTAAAAACTTCACTATCTGGCCCGCGTTACCGTAGGCAAAGAGCGCGCAGATAAGTGCGATTTTTTCATCCTCAAATCTTTTCGCCACCAAAAGCGGGTCCGGGTTTTCATAGGAGAGCTCACCTTTTTTGTTTCTAAACTCCGCCTCTTTTTCCAAAAGTTCCCTCAAAGCCTGAAACCCTCGCCCAGATAGTGTTTTATAACCAGTTCGTTACGCGCCACCTCCTCGCTGCTCCCTTGCGCCAGTATCTGCCCGTCTTTTAGTACATATGCCCTGTCGCAGACTTTGAGCGTTTCACGAACGTTATGGTCCGTTATTAGGATGCCTA
>JAMOUF010000286.1 GCA_027068245.1 Campylobacterales bacterium
TGCCAAAAAGGGCATAAACTGCATAAGACCCAGTGCGTATGAGGGGGAGATGGAGGCTGGCAGGTATCTGCTTTCCTGTCTCATGATGGAGTAGATTAAAGCCTTTCTTTTCGCATCCACTTTTATATGTTTTTCATACGGGAAGATATATGGCTGTATTCTGTATTTGGAGAGTTTTTCTATAAAATAGCTGTAGATACCCAGTGTATTTTGATAGAAGTAGTTTTGGGGATTTGGTTTGGAGTGCAGTATCCTTCTTTGTAAAAAGGGGTCCGTAATATCAATCCTTTTTATACCTTTTGCCTGCAGAAGCGTAAATTCAGGCTCGATACTCTCTTCCTCTTTCGCCATTAGAGCATAGATGTTGTTGTCCCAGGATTTCAGGAGCCGCTTTTTATATAACTCTTTTTGTGTCAGCTTGTAAAGCCAGAAGTCGGCCCTGTCTCTTTTATGTCTGAAATAGCTCTTTCTTGAGCTTATCAAAAAGTCCGCCGCCACGTTTTTATACCCTCTTTTCATAGCCTCAAGAGCCAGATAGAAGGCGGTGTCATCCTTTACCAGGGCGCTGTTGGTCAGCAGCAGGGACAAAGCCAGGTTCTCGTACCTGTCGCCAAATACCACCTTCTTGACAAAAGTGTCGAAACCCGGGGTTTTGGCGAAGGCGTTTATCGTCTCTTTGTTCAACGGTATATCCAGTTTTTTGCGAATCTTTTCATCGGAGCCGCTGAACAGTCTCATAAATTCAGCAGGATGTTTCCTTAAGCTTTCGATATCTTTCAACAGAAGTTTGATATCCGGCGTAACGGCGAACTCTTTGGTACTGTTCAACATAAACAGAAGCTGGGAGCTGTTTAGGGTAGAGGCTTTGTAAAGCGTAATACCCGCCGCCATACACGATGGGCTCTGTTTTAAAAGCTCCTGTGCCGGGGTATAGAGGCATTTTATACTCCTCTTTATCTCAAGGGGAGCGTGTTTGGCGTATGAGCGAAGTATCTTTGCGTTGACTCTTTTTGCCATCTGCAGCGCTCGCACGGCCTCTTCGTGGGAGAGGTTGTTTTCGTTCAGATAGCGCCACAGATAGTAGTCTTTTACGGTAGAGCGTGGTTTTTTCTCCAAAACATCGAGGCTGATACCGGCCCCTAAAACCAGAAGCGGAACAAAAAGCGTTAAAATTCTCATCAGGCCCCGAGTCTGTAAGCTATATTCATAAGCAGTTTTACCACGAAAAGGTCTATAAACTGCAAGGCTATGATGATGATAAGCGGAGCCAGGTCGATGCCGCCTATTACCGTTGGGATATAGCGCCTAACCAGTGCGTACGCGGGCTCGGTGAGCCTGTAGAGTGTCTGGACTATCGGATTGTAGGGGTCCGGTCTTACCCAGCTTAACAGGGCGGCTATGATTATAACCCAGATATATATGTTTATCACCATATGCAGAATCTGCGCCAAAGCTTGTAGA
>JAMOUF010000287.1 GCA_027068245.1 Campylobacterales bacterium
CCTGGTAGTGGTAAAGATATCTTCAAAAGGGTTGATGAAATCGAGCTTCTTCTTTATGGACTGTAACATAAGCTCATCGACTTTGGGAGACTCTTTTTTATATCTGTCGACGATTTTTTGGAAAAGCTCTTTATTTACCAAAACCCTCTGAGGGTCCAGGTTCAGCTTTTTTGAATAATCAAGTATGAAATCCAACTCCTCTTTTGTCAGGTGGTAGGTTTTTGCCTTGTCATAGATAGAGTTGTTTAACATATTTATCCTTGGAAATGTCACATTTTTGACATTGTAAATGAATTAGACTTAAAGCTATATTAAAGCGAACCAATTAAAATATGAGAAGTAGACAGGTTTAAGTTCTGGCAAATAAATGTATAATGAGGGGAGTTTTGGTTGGAAAGTGCTTTATTCGATAACTTTTTATTATTTTGACTATGGGTAGATGCGTATTGTAGAAGAGGGAATGAAATCAGTGGCGGAGCCGACGGGACTCGAACCCGCGACCTCCGGCGTGACAGGCCGGCATTCTAACCAACTGAACTACGGCTCCAAGTGGTGGTCGCTAGTGGACTCGAACCACTGACCACTTGCTTGTAAGGCAAGCGCTCTACCAACTGAGCTAAGCGACCTCGTGGCGACCCCTAGGGGATTTGAACCCCTGTGACCACCGTGAAAGGGTGGCATCCTTGGCCACTAGATGAAGGGGTCATCCAAGTGGTGACCCGTGTTGGATTCGAACCAACGGCCCACTCCTTAAAAGGGAGTTGCTCTACCAGCTGAGCTAACGGGTCTTCAACGCCTTATTTAAGGGCTTTTCGCTGTTCCCTTTTGCGTTTGTGAGTGAAATTATATGAAAAAAAATTTCATTTGTCAACACTTTTTGAAAAAATTCAAAAGAGCTCCTCTTTGGCGACGTTAAAGAGCAGTTTGACCCCATACATCGCGGCTTGGTGCTGTATATAGTTTCTGTCTCCTCTGAAAAGTTTCGTTCTTATTAGCTCTCCCTCTTTTCCCATACATCCTACTACCACGGTTCCAACCGGTTTGTTGGGAGTGGCCCCTCCAGGGCCGGCTATGCCGCTTATGGCTATGGCGTAGTCGGCTTTTGCCACCCTTAAAGCCCCTTTTAGCATCTCCTCCACCGTCTCCTCGCTTACGGCGCCAAAGGTTTGCAGCGTCTCCTCTCGCACCCCAAGCCAGGCTGTTTTCATCTCGTTGGAGTAGGTTACCAAAGAGCCCTTGAATATATTGGAAGAGCCTGGAATTTTCGTCAGCATAGAGGCCAAAAGCCCACCGGTGCAGCTCTCTGCGAATGTGATGGTTTTGCCGGTAATGGAGAAGGCCTGGATGATATGGTCGAAGATATTGGGGGCTATTACAACCCTGTCCGGATAGCCGTTTTTTACCGCCTGGGCGAACATCTCAATGTTTCCGTAAGGGTTGTTGATAATGCAGGCTTTGTAAAGCTCGTCACACTCCTTTGTCACAAAGTAGCTTACGTCGTATTTCTGGGCGTTTTGCTTTAAAATCTCCTCTATCTCCTCTTTGGCGAGGTCTATAAAGTAAAGATGGGTCTTTTTCATCTCTATTTTAAGCAGAGGTTCCTCCATCTTCTCGCAAGCAGCCGCCCTTATCAGGTTTATCTTCTTCTCCTCTCCTATCAAAAAGGAGTTTTTCGTATAGGAGGAGGACTTTGAAGGAATTAGTATATCCTCTTTCAACACCAGGCTGTCTCCAAATATGGTGGCTATGATTTTCGCGGCGGTGGCGTAGGAGCCAAAAGAGCTGATAACCACCAAAGCGTCGAAATTTTCGTAAGCCGAGGAGATATCCAAAAAGAGGTCTTTGTTCTTTTCGTTCAAAAAATAGATGGAGTTTATCAGAGGAACCCTCTTTTTTATCTCTCTTATGGCATATTCGATAAAAGCTCTGTTGGTAATGAGTTCTTGACCTATGAATATAACGCCGTTTTTCATTTCCTAATCCTTTTTTTCATTATAACAAATTCAGAAGCTTTTAACCACTTTTTTTATATAATCGATGTTAAAAACAATAAGAGGGGAAAATGGACTACAAAGAGACGCTGCTTCTTCCAAAAACCACATTTCCGATGCGGGGAAACCTGCCTCAAAACGAGCCTGAAAGATTTAAAAAATGGTTTGAAAAAGATGTGTATGAAAAGATGAAAAAGAAGAGGGAGGGGGCCCCTCTGTTTACGCTCCACGACGGCCCACCCTATGCCAACGGGCACATACACATAGGACACGCTTTAAACAAAATCCTCAAAGATATCGTAGTCAAATACCGCTACTTCAAAAAAGAGGGCGTCAGATTCACGCCGGGCTGGGACTGTCACGGCCTTCCTATCGAGCAGCAGGTGGAAAAAAAGCTTGGAACAAAGAAAAAAGAGCAGCTTCCAAAGACGAAGATAAGGCAGCTTTGCCGGGAGCACGCCGCGAAATTCGTAGAAATTCAGAAAGAGGAGTTCAAGGCACTGGGGGTAATAGCCGACTGGAAAAAGCCATACCTTACTATGGATTACGCCTTTGAAGCCGATATTTTCAGAGCTTTGTGCCTTATAGCCAAAGAGGGGCTTTTGGTGGAGCGCAGCAAGCCCGTCTACTGGAGCTGGGCGGCGAAGACCGCTTTGGCCGAGGCCGAGGTGGAGTATGAGGATAAGGTTTCGCCATCGATATATGTGGCTTTCAAACTGGACGAGGAGGCCCAAAAGAGATATCCGGATGCGGACATAATCATCTGGACCACTACCCCCTGGACCCTTCCGGCAAACGTTGCTATCGCTTTGAACCCGGATATCGAATATGTTTTGACCAAGGATAACCACATAGTCGCGAAGGACCTTTACGAAGAGCTTAAGAAAAAAGGTGTGGTAAAGGGTGAAATTAAAAAGAGTATCAATCCAAAAGAGCTTGAAAACCTTTACGCCATAAATCCTCTAAACGGCAGAAAAAGCCGAATTATCCTGGCCTCTCACGTAACCACGGAGAGTGGAACGGGAGCGGTCCACACAGCACCCGGACACGGGGAGGAGGATTACAGGGCCGGGCTTGAGTATGGGCTGGATGTGATTATGCCCGTTGACGATGAGGGCAGGTATGACGAGACGGTGGTAAAAGAGGGTCTGCTGCCCCAGGAGTTCGTGGGTATGAACGTCTTTGAGGCAAACGGGAAGATTTTGGAGCTTTTAGGTAGCGCGCTGCTATACAAAGAGGAGCTCTGCCACTCCTATCCCCACTGCTGGAGAACGCACAAACCGGTGATTTTCAGAGCTACGAAACAGTGGTTTATAGCCATCGACAAGGCTCCAAAGGGGATGAGGGAGACCTTGAGGCAGATTGCGCTAAAAGAGGTGGAAAAGACCACCTTCTATCCGGAATGGGGCAGAAACAGGCTAAGGAGTATGATAGAGAACAGACCCGACTGGTGTATAAGCCGTCAAAGAGACTGGGGCGTTCCTATAGCCTTTTTCAGAGACAAAAGAAGCGGCAAAGTCATATTTGACGACAAAGTTTTGAACTATGTGGCGATGATTTTCGAGCGGTTTGGCAGTGACGCCTGGTACTCCATGAGTATCGAGGAGCTTTTGTATCCTGGCAGCGGCTACGACCCCGCCGAACTTGAGAAGGTGGAAGATATTTTAGATGTCTGGTTTGACAGCGGCTCTACATGGTATGCGGTTTTAAAGAGCAGAAACTACGACGCCGGCAACTATCCGGCCGACCTCTATCTTGAGGGCAGCGACCAGCACAGAGGCTGGTTCCAAAGCTCTTTGCTGGTAAGCTCGGCCATAGAGAAAAGAGCCCCTTACAAAGCGATTCTCACCCACGGCTTTACCGTTGACGAAAAGGGTGAGAAGATGAGCAAGTCCAAGGGTAACGTGGTTTCACCCCAGGATGTGGCTAAAAAATACGGTGTGGAGATTTTGAGGCTATGGGTTGCCATGAGCGAGTATAAAAGCGACCTTAAAATCAGCGACAATATCCTTAAACAGGTCTCCGAGCAGTATAGAAAGCTTAGAAATACCTTTCGGTTCATGCTGGCGAACATCAACGATTTGGATGAGCTCGATTATAATTTCAGCGTTTTGGATAGATGGATACTTTCAAAGGCGAAAAGGGTATTTTCCCAGGTGGAGAAAAACTTCCAGGAATACGAGTTCGCCAAAGGCTTTCATCTGCTTAACAATTTCATCGTAAACGATTTTAGCGGTATTTATCTGGATATCTGCAAAGACAGGCTCTACTGTGACGCTTTAAGCGATTCTCACAGAAGAGCGAGCCAGAGCGCCATGGCCCTTATAGCCAGAGCCCTTTTGGGTCTTATCGCTCCCGTTTTGACCTATACGGCCGACGAGATAGTGGAGCACGCCCCGAAAATTTTGAAAGGGAATGCGGAGGATATCTTCGATTTCGAGATATTTGAGCTGCCCCAGGTGGAGAGTGGATTTGACGAGGAGTATATGCTGGAGGCCAGAGGGAAATTTAACGAGATTGTGGATGAGCTGAAGAAGAGAAAAGTGGTGAAGTCCTCGTTGGAGCTTGTTTTGGAAACGGACAGCGATAAAGTGTTGAATATGGATAAAAGCGAGGCGGAGGACTGGTTTTTGGTAAGCGGTCTTTTTGAAGAGGAGAGCGTCGAGGGCGATGAGTATGGAAGTTTTGTGGTGGATAACGACAACTTTATCATAAAGAAGGCGCCGCTATTCAAATGTCCCAGATGCTGGAAATACAAGGCAAAAAGCGAAGGGGGGCTCTGCCCCAGATGCCAAAGGGTGGTAAATGAATCTTAGCAGGCCCGTTACATTCGAGGATATCGCATTGGCGGTAGGCTTTTTCATCGTGCTGACAGGGGTTGGGATTTTATTAGTAAAATTATTAAGGAGCAGAAGTTGATAACATTGAAAGAGGCTTTGAAACTTCCAAAAGAGGAGCTGGATGGGATAAAAGAGGAGATAAGAGCGAAGGCCAAAGAGAGCGATTTGAACGCATACATCGCGATGGACGAAAGCGGTGAGGGCGTCCCTGTCGCCATAAAAGACAATATCCAGGTGGAAGACTGGGAGGTTACCTGTGCCAGCAAAATCCTAAAAGGTTATGTGGCTCCCTACGAGGCCACCGTCGTCAAAAGACTCAAAAGTGCCGGGCTTGCTCCCTTTGGCAGAACCAATATGGACGAGTTTGCAATGGGAAGCACCACCGAGAGCAGCTGCTATGGCAAAACCTTGAACCCCAGGGACAAATCAAGGGTTCCAGGCGGCAGCAGTGGCGGCAGTGCGGCTGCGGTGGCAGGAGGACTTGCCATAGCGGCTCTTGGAAGCGATACGGGTGGAAGTATCAGACAGCCCGCGGCATTTTGCGGTATAGTGGGTATGAAGCCCACATATGGCAGAGTCAGCAGATACGGGCTCGCCGCATATGGAAGCAGCCTGGACCAGATAGGCCCCATGACGCAGAATGTGGAGGATGCGGCCCTGCTTTACAATATCATATCCGGATACGACCCAAAAGACAGCACCTCGGCCAATGTAAAAAATGAGGAAATCGTTTTAAGCGGCAATAGAAAACTGAAAATCGCTATTGTCCCAAACTATGTCAAAGATGCCTCACAGGCGGTGCAAAAGGCCTATGACAAGGCGGTTGATGCATTGAAAAAGGCGGGACACACCATAGTGGAAGTGGAGATGATGGACGCCAGGCACAAGATAGCCGCCTACTATATCACGGCCATGGCGGAGGCCAGCACCAACCTCAGCCGTTATGACGGGGTAAGATATGGCAACCGGGTGGATGCTCCAACTCTTAA
>JAMOUF010000288.1 GCA_027068245.1 Campylobacterales bacterium
CTTTTTGAAACGGGTGGGGCACTGCGTCAAAAAATGCTACAGCGGCGGCGAGGCGGTGAAGATTTTGCAAGAGGAGTCTTTCGACCTCCTGATTTTGGATATAAACGTGCCCCAAATCGACGGATTTACGCTGATAGACAACCTTCACAAAAAGAACCGCTACACCCCTACCATCTTCATCTCGGCCCTTACCGACATAGAAGATATTCAAAAAGGTTTTGAGCTGGGATGCAAGGACTATATCAAAAAACCTTTCCACCTAAAGGAGCTGCAGCTTCGCATAGAGAAGATTTCCGCCGAAATCGAGGATAAAAAGCATATAATATTAAGCAGAAACTACCGCTACTCTTTGGAAAAAAAGACGCTCTACTTCGATACTACCCCCGTCAAACTATCCAAAAGACAGCTCGAAATCATAGAGCTGCTGGCCAAAAACCGTGGGCTGGTAGTGGACTTCGATATGTTCAGAGAGTTCGTCTACACCGAGGAGTTCGTGGACAATCCTACCATCAGGGCCGAGATAAGCCGGCTTAAAAAATCTCTGCGGGAGAATTTTATAAAAAACATCCGCGGCCTTGGATATATGATAGAAAATAACTGATTGCTACACTTACGCTACTCTTTCTTCTTACAATAAAAAATAAATTTTAAGGAGAAAGGATGAAAAAACTCTATCTTAGCTTCGCCTGCGCCGTAAGTTTAATCGCGGGCCAGGAGGCCTCCACTCTTGAAGAGGCTTTTACCCAGGGTAAATTCAACGGTCATATCCGGGCTTTTTACATCAATCGCGACTGGCAGGGGGATTTGTCACAATCCAAAACGAACAAATGGGCCTTTGCGACGGCTATATGGCTGGGTTATGAGACGAAACCCTTTTATGGGGCAAGTCTTGGCATACAGATGGTGAGCGTAAACGATTTTGGACTAAATCCGGATAAAGAGAAACTAAACACTTCCATTTTGGGCGATAACGGCGAGACGTTCTCCTTCGTACCCCAGGCATATTTTAAATACGAAAAAGAGAATACTCTTTTCAAAGCGGGTCGTCAAAAAATCTCCACCCCGCTGCTGGCACCGGATGACGCCAGGCTGGTTCCCACGTATTTCGAGGCATACACACTTCTAAATACCGATTTGCCGCAAACCACTCTCATAGCCTCGCATGTGACGAAAATAGCACCCGGAACCTTCTTCAACCAATATAGAAACCCTCATAAACATGCTCTGGTACTTACCGCCGGATATGGGGCGAACGACAAGGCTTCCATCGGAAAATTCAGCAATATCGGCTGGTATACGGTGGGGAAAGAGACCAGCGGGGTGTCGTTTATAGGCATTACGAACAAAAGCATAGAAAATCTCTCTTTAACCCTCTACGACTACTACGCCCACGACATACTCAACGCCCTCTATTTTCAGGCCGACTACAGGTTCGACGCACCATACAAGCCCTATGTGGCCTTTCAATACATCAATGAAAAGGATGTGGGTGAAGGGTATATAAACTATGTGGAAGATATCGATACCTCCAATATCGACGCGAACTACTACGGTATAAAAGCCGGGGCCAGTATCGACGGCGTTTCACTGTATGCTGCTTACTCCAAAACGGACAAGAACGAAAATGCGGCCCTGAACGGCTCCGTAATATCTCCATGGGGCGGTATGCCGGCCTTTACGCAGGGTATGGTGACAAGACATCAGTTTTTGGCCGATACGAAGGCGTGGAAAGTGGCCGGCTCATACAAATGGAGCGACTTTGGAGTGAACTTGAAAACCGCTTTTTACTACGCATCTTTCGATGTGGGAAGCGCGAACCCCTACTCACCAGGACATGACTGGACGGCCAAAGAGGCGGGATTCGATTTTATCTACTATCCGGTAAAAAATTTGCAGCTAAGGTTTAGAGGAAATTTTCCCAGAAGCTTCTACGAGGATAGTGCGGGAAAGGATTTGGGCTGGAACGAGTTTAGATTCATAGTCAACTACTACTTTTAAAGGAGATTTTATGAAAAAAGAGGTTTTGGAAAAACTCAAGCAAAACCCAAGACTTTGGGAGCTTATAGAAAGAAGAGAGCGTTTCTCGTGGACGATGGCGATAATTTTGCTGATAGGATATTACAGCTATATCCTGGTAATCGCCTTCGACCCGAAGCTTCTTGGCAGGCCCATCAAGGAGGGAATGGTTACGACCATAGGTATACCTGTGGGTATCGGCGTGATAGTGTTCGCTTTCATCCTCACAGGAATTTATGTCTATAAGGCGAACAAGGAGTTTGATGTGATAACGAAAGAGCTGCAAGAGTCTGTAAAGGATCTGCTATGAAAAAAGCGCTGTTGTTACTCCTTCCATCAATTGCCCTGCTGGCTGCCGGAAGCGCACAGGTAAGTGGAAAGAGGGATTTGAACATATCCGCCATAGTTATGTTTTTGCTGTTCGTGGCTCTTACGCTTTTTATCACCTACTGGGCCGCAAAAAGAACCAGAACCGCCAAAGACTTCTACACAGCCGGAGGGGGGATAACCGGACTTCAAAACGGCCTGGCCCTGGCCGGGGACTATATGTCGGCCGCGTCGTTTCTGGGAATATCGGGCCTTGTCTATCTAAAAGGGTATGACGGGCTTATCTACTCCATAGGATTTTTGGTGGGATGGCCATTCGTTCTGTTTTTGATAGCGGAGAAACTGAGAAACCTGGGTAAATACACCTTCGCCGACGTGGTAAGTTTCAGACTCAAACCCGGCCCAACCAGAACATTGGCGGCTTTGGGCTCCATTGCCACGGTACTGCTCTATCTGATAGCGCAGATGGTGGGAAGCGGAAAGCTTATCCAGGTGCTCTTTGGGCTAAACTACGCCTACGCCGTTATCATCGTCGGCGTTTTGATGATTCTTTACGTCACCTTTGGCGGAATGCTCGCCACCACATGGGTTCAGATAATAAAAGCGGTCTTGCTGCTGGCTGGCGCCACTTTTATGGCACTTGCGGTTATGGTCCATTTCGGGTTCAGTCTGGAGGCTCTTTTTGAAAAAGCGGTCCAGACCCATCCCGATGGCATAAAAATCATGGAGCCGGGCGGCCTCGTTAGCGACCCGATATCGGCAATATCGCTGGGGATTGCCCTGATGTTCGGGCTGGCCGGACTGCCTCACATCCTGATGAGGTTCTTTACCGTGGCCGATGCGAAAGAGGCCAGAAAGTCGGTCTTTTTCGCTACGGGATTTATAGGCTATTTCTATGTTCTAACCTTTATCATAGGCTTTGGAGCCATCGTTTTCGTTATGAAAAACCCCCAGTATCTCGACGAGACGGGTAAAATCATCGGCGGAAACAATATGGCCGCCATCCATCTGGCCCATGCGGTAGGAGGCAACTTCTTCCTGGGATTTATCTCGGCCGTGGCCTTCGCTACGATTTTGGCGGTGGTATCGGGCCTTACCCTCGCAGGTGCCAGTGCGATTTCACACGACCTTTACGCAAGCGTCATAAAAAAGGGGAAAGTGGATGAGATAACGGAGATGAAGGTGTCAAAAATCGCCACGCTGATTATCGGTATATTGGCTATCCTTTTGGGTATCGCCTTTGAGAAACAAAACATCGCCTTTATGGTTGGACTGGCCTTCGCGATAGCGGCAAGCGCCAACTTTCCGGTACTCTTTTTGAGTATGTACTGGAAAGGGCTTACGACGAAAGGAGCTTTTAGAGGCGGGCTGCTTGGACTTTTGACGGCTATAATACTGGTGATTTTGGGGCCGACTGTCTGGGTGGACGTACTTGGAAACCCCGAACCCATATTCCCATACAAATATCCGGCACTCTTTAGCGTAACGGTAGCCTTTATAGGCATCTGGTTTTTCAGTATCATAGACAACTCCCCTGAAGCAAAGGAGGAGAGGGAGAAATTCGAGGCCCAGTTTATCCGGGCTTTGACGGGTATTGGCGCAGAAGGTGCTTCGAAACATTAAAAAAAGCGGCTTTTGCCGCTTTTAAAGGCAGATTATGGATGAGATAAGAGATTTTTTAGGCTCAATACACCCCTTTGACACTCTTACTCCAACCCAGCTGGAAAAAATCGTGGAAAATACCGACATAGGTTACTATCTCGAGGGTGAAAATATTGAGCCTGAGAAATTTTTTGTGGTGTTGAAAGGAAGCGTGGGGGAGATAAAAGAGGGCGAGATGGTCGATATCTATTTCGAAAAGGACGGTTTTGACGCAAAAGCGCTCATAAAAGGGAGCGACTCCAGCTTTACGGCCCAGGAGGAGACGCTTTTGTACGAGATAGACAAAGAGGCCTTTTTGAGCGTTTTCGACCAGAACAGGGAGTTCAAAAACTACTTTTTGCAAGGCATAGCCCATAAAATCGAAAAATACAAAGAGCAAAAATCCCTAACCAGCTTTTCTGACATACTATCCGCAAAAATCAAGGATTTAAAACTAAACAGGATAACCTTCGTAACCTCCGATACCCCGATAAAGAAGGCCGTTGAAAAGCTTGAGAGGGTTTTGGGGGTAAAAAGGGAAAAAGATATCGGTATAGTGACGGCTACGGATTTAAAGAAGGTGATTGAAAACGAGCTGGATTTTCATACACCTGTAGATGCCATTACAAATTACGACATAGTAAAAGTGGATAAAGAGAGTTTTTTGTTCAACGCTTTGCTTTTGATGACGAAAAAGGGAATAGAACATCTTTTGGTGGAGGAGGATGGCAAGATAGCGGGCTCACTGGAGCTGAGCGATGTTTTGAGTTTTTTTTCCAACCAGAGCTACCTGCTGGCAAAAAAGATAGAGGGTGCCTCCGATATAGAGGAGCTTAAAGATGTGAAAAAACAGTTGGAAAACATCGTGAAAAATCTATTTAGCAAAGGTTCCAAAAGCCGCTATACGGCCAAACTCATCAGTGAACTGAACCAGAAGCTGTATAAAAAGGTATATGAGCTTACATTTGGCGCCCCCGGAACGCTTTTGCTGCTTGGAAGCGAGGGGCGTGGGGAGCAGCTGCTAAAGACGGACCAGGACAACGCCTTTATAGTATCCAAAGAGGAGGATTTGGAAGATGCCAGGGCCAGGGCCACCCGTTTTACCGAGGCCCTGTTGGAGATTGGCTTTCCAAAATGCCCCGGCGGCGTGATGGTTAGCAACCCACTTTGGTGTCAGACATACGAGGGGTTTAAAAACAGCGTCACCTCCTGGATTTTGAACCCCACCCAGGAAAACCTGTTGAATCTCTCTATATTTTTTGACGCCTCCGCTTTGGGCGATGAGGAGCCGCTGAAAAAACTCAAAAAAATCATCTTCGAGCTGACGGCCCAAAACAGTGGCTTTTTTTCCCATATTGCCAAACCTGCCGTAAGCTTTGAGAGACCTTTTGGTTTTTTGAACCGGCTCAAAGAGAAGATAGACATAAAAAAAGGTGGGATTTTCCCGGTGGTCCACGGAGCCAGGGTGTTGGCGATGGAGCATCGGATATTTGAGACGAACAGCGTAGAGAGGCTTAAAACAGTAAGCGACATGGGGATACTGGATAAAAAGTTCACCACCGATTTGATAGAGAGCTATGACATACTGCAAAATTTCAGGCTTAAAAACTATTTTCAACATAACGGTTTTGGAAATATGGTGGATATAAAGGAGCTAAACAAACTGGAGCGGGACTTGCTAAAAGAGTCTTTGAAAATCGTTGACGAGTTCAAAGGCTTCTTGCGATACCACTATAGACTGGATATGGTGGAATGAGGTTTTTGCAAAAGTGGCTCTACAAGGGGGAGTTCGAATTTTTATTCGAAAAACCTGAGAGCGAGGAGGTAGTGG
>JAMOUF010000289.1 GCA_027068245.1 Campylobacterales bacterium
AGCAGGGTTTTATACAGAAACGCGGGCGTTCTTAGGGATGAGCTGGGGCTGAAGGGGGTTTTATCCGTTATAAGGCAGCACCAAAAGGAGCTGGCTTTTATGGGAATCAAAGACAAAAGCCCCATTTACAACAAAAACCTGACAGACTTTTTGGAATACGGCAATATGATAGAGCTGGCCGAGGCGGCACTGGTTGGGATGATACAAAGATGTGAATCAAGAGGAGCCCATTTCAGGAAGGACTATCCCAAAAGGGATGATGAAAAATTTCTGGCCCATACGCTCTTTTGGAAAGAGGATGGGGTTTTGTGCGCTGATTTTAAAGAGATAAAGGGCTGAAACCTCTTTTCCACCTGCTCTTGAAATCCTCCATCCTTCCCATCCGCAGCCGGTTTTGAAGGCAAAATCACCTCTTTAAACTTTTGTAAATATTTTTTAAAGTATTATATAAAAAAACATTATGGACGAAAAAGTATGAAGATAAAAGTAAGACGCTACCATCCCCATTTTGAGCCCAAATCCATCTATATGGATTATGATATCGAGCCTGGTAAGACCTTACTGGAAAATTTAAATCTTATAAAGGAGAGAAAGGACGCCACCTTGACCTTTTTGCAAGGGTGCAGAAGCGGGGTTTGTGGCAGCTGCGCGGTAAGGGTGAATGAAAAGGAGGTTCTTGCCTGCGCTTATGAGCCAAAAGATGGCGATGTTATAGAGCCTTTGAGCGTTTTGGACGTTATCAGGGATCTTGTAGTGGATATGAATGGCTCTTTAAAGACCCTAAAAAGGGCCCAGGCCTATCTTCATACCAACAGCGGCGCGGTTATGAGCGAGGAGGATGAGCGGCTCATACAGCGTCAAAGCGACTGTATTTTGTGTCACAGCTGTTACAGCTCCTGTCCGGTTTTCGAGACGAACGGGAACTTTTTGGGCCCTTTTGCCCTAAGCCGTGCATACAGATACGTGGCTGATGTGAGAGAGAGTGATAAAAAAGATATAATCGACGCCGTGGTAAAAGACGGGATATACGACTGCACCCTCTGTGGCAACTGCACCGAGGTCTGCCCGATGGGTATAGACCCCAAAAACGATATTTTGATGCTTCAAAGCTGGGCCTCAAGATTTGGATATACCAATCCAAATATGGGCTCCTTTGGAAGTTTCGGACTGGAGTTTTGATGAATTCGAGCGAGTATAACATAGAGCTTTTCTCAGCCGTGCCCTCCTATATCATCGACGATATAAACAGATACGGCAAGATAGTGAAATTTTATAAAAATATGCCCGCTATGAGTAGCGACGATACGCTGAAATATTTCTATTTTGTAATAGAGGGCCGCATAAAGGTGTTTCAATTCAATTTCGAGACATCCAAAGAGCAGACCATAAAGATTTTGAGCAGAGGCGATATGTTCGACGTTATAGTGCTGATGGACGACCAGCCCCACGATGTGATTACCCATACATACGAGGACAGCAAGGTTTTGCAGGTTCCAATCGACGTTGTCAGGGAGTGGATAGACAAAAACAGCGAGTTTAGAAAACTGATGTTTAGATATATCGCCGCAGAGATGAGAAGTCTTGAGGAGCTGGCAACAGATCTTAGCTTGTTGGATACCTCCACAAGGTTCATAAAGCTGCTGTTGAAACATTTTGACAAAAACAGGGCCAAACTAAAACTCATACACGACCTGCCCCATGAGGAGATAGCCTCACTGATAGGAACGGTGCGGCATGTGGTAAACAGACATATACAGGAGTTGAAAAAAGAGGGTACGCTTCATGTGGAGAGAAAGAAGCTCAAACTTCAGGATATATCGAGACTAATAGATAGAGTGCAACTTAAGTAGCGGCAAATTAACACTAAAGAGACTAAAATTTTATCAACCCAAAATTTTACAAGGAGGTTGCTATGAGAAAAGTATTGGTTTCATTCGTTGCAGCTGCTATGCTGTTTGGCGCTAATGCATTCGCCAGCGAGGCCAGCAAGGCCGAGTCCAACAAGGCGGTCGCAGAGGCGAAGGTAAAGGCTCAAAAAGAGCAAAAAGAGGTAAAGATAGTCCAGGAGGCCGTCGAAGCGGTGGCTTTGACCCACAAGGTTTTGGAAGAGCTTGAGAAGGGTAACAAAGAGCAGGCGATAAAAGATTTGGAAAAAGCGATAGGCAAACTTGAAGTTGTCTTGAGCGCTCCTAACGCCCCGGCTCTTATACCTATTGACAGCTCTTTGGAGATAGTGGATTTTCCAGGAACCCTTCAGGATATCAAAACTGCGGTCATTACGGCCAAGGCTTTGCTAAAAGAGAACAGAATCCAGGAAGCAAGGCTGATTTTGGATACGCTTAGAAGCGAGATTGTGTTGAAGGTGGTAAACCTTCCGTTGGCATCCTATCCGGCTGCGCTTAAACTTGCTGCCAAGTTTTTGCATGAAAACAGGATAGATGAGGCGAAAAATGTGCTGGCTCAGGCACTTGCCACTTTCGTGGAGGTGGATATCGTAACGCCTATTCCACTACTGCAGGCGATTCATCTGGTGGAAATCGCTCAAAAAGTTGCCAAAGAGGACAGGAAAAAAGCTCTTGAATATCTAAAAGAGGCCAAACTGGCGCTCAAAAAAGCTGAAGCACTGGGTTATGTGAGCGAGAGCGAGACCACATACGAGATGCTTGAGGATATGATAGAAAAAGTGGAAAAAGAGATTAAAGGCAAAAACAAAGCCGAAAAACTCTTTGAAGAGCTTCTTGAGAAACTAAGAGAGTTCAAAGAGAAAGCTGTAAAATCAATAAACAAATAGGAGCGTTAGATGGCGGTAATGGGATTTCATAAGTTGGAAGAGCTTTTTAGAAGAGGAGCGGGGCTCGATATTGCCAAGGGCCACGCCAAAGATATTACGGATATCGTGGAGCAAAAGCTCTACGATATGCTTTTGATGGGACAAAAGAGTGCCAAATATAACGGCAGAGATGTTATCTGGAAGTATGATCTTCCCATTACCAAGGGTCTGGAGGAGAGTATCAATGAGTTCAAAAAACTCGAACAAGAGCTCGAACTCCAGGATATCTTAGACAGGCTCGCCACCTATCCGCCGCTTCTTGAGCTTGAGATTGAGCTTGAGAAGTTTTTGCCGGAGCTTGTAGGCGGCCTGACACTGGTTTTGGCGAAGATTATGAAAAAGATAGATGAGGAAAACAGGGCCGTAAGCCATGAGCTTATCAAAAGAGCCAAAGGGATTATGGACCTTACACTTTAAGGAGTAGAAAATGGTCGGATATCAAAATTTGAAAAACCTCAACAAAGAGGTTTTGGAGAGATTTGAGAAAAGTTCCAAAATAGTTGGCGTCATATTTTTGCTGTTGGGACTGGTAGGTATATTCTACCCTACTTTGATGTCCCTTACAACGGCCTATTTTGTCGCCTGGTTGTTTATATTCAGCGGTATTTTGATCGCGTATCACACATATAAAAACGACAAAAAAGACTGGCTTGGATGGCTAAAAGCCTTTTTATATCTTCTAACGGGTATACTGGTAGCCATCTATCCCGTATCCGGAGTAGCCGCCCTTGGTATAATCCTTGCGGTATACTTCTTTATGGATGGTTTTGCAAGTTTTGCCCTCGCTTCTCAGATGAAGGGGCAAAAGTATTGGTGGCTGATACTATTAAACGGCGTATTATCCACTATTTTGGGTGTTATCTTTTTGGTAGGATGGCCTTTTAGCTCACTTATATTGGTGGGTCTTTTCGTAGGTATCAGCCTATTTTTCGATGGAATCGTGCTTCTTACAATGAGCAGTGCGGTCAAGGAGCTTGAAAAAGAGATGGAACAAGGTGGTGAAAACCCATCCCAGGAGCAAAACGCTCAAAACCCACAAAACTCCTAAAAACTACAATTAGCCAGATTTTTCTGGCTAATTTTTCCCAATTTGCTACAAAAGTTATACTAAATTTCATTAAAACACGCTAAAATTACGTCAACAAAAAATATCCAAGGAGAGTGTTGATGGTAGTAAAAAAAGAGGGTGCGAAGATACTTCTTGCACTTCATAGAAGCGACGATAAGACTATAAATGTGGAAAAACTCAACAAAGAGGCTATAGAAGAGCTAAATCTTAGCGGCCTTGTCAGATTTCCAATCCCCGCAAAAATAGAGCTTACATATGCAGGTGCCATGGTGGCCGAGGCTTTGGCCAACCTTGAAAAAGAGGGAAAGATAGAGAAAGTGGAGGAGTGGAAAGATAGTTTCAAATGGCTTTGCAGCGAGGTTATAGCGATGATAGACGCGGCCGCCAAAAACAAAGACAAAACCACCAAGATAAGCCAGCCACCTTTGGAAAAAAGAGGTTTTGCAACAGAGAAAAGAGAGCTTAGCGAAGAGGCGAAGAGCGTATATGAGGCTTACAACATCAGCGAACCTGAACTGGTAATCGACGCCAAACTTGCCGAATATATCAGAAAATCCCCTATGGGCCCAACTGATGCGCACTATCTGCCTATCGAGGGCAACAACAAAGATCTGCTTGAGGCTATGAGGCTTATAGCCTACTCCGTTCCAGATGGGGACTTTTTTACCTTTACGGAGCTTGGTCAGGCCGTAAAAGAGACGCTAACTCTTGGAGGATTCGCCAGCGAGGGAGCGGTGCTTGACATCTCCATCCTTGAGAGTATCGCCAGGGTGGCTGATGGAGAGGACGTGGATGTGGAGACGCTTATACATCTTGAGGAGCTTGGATACGTAACTGACGTGGATACGCTGACAAAAGCGGGAGAGAAAGCCCTTGAGGTTTACAGAATATTCAAAGACAGAACCGAAAGGCCTCTAAAGAGTTTCGCCATAGAGATAGAGGAAGTTGAGACACTAAAGACCATCAAAAAAATCTGGGAAGAAAAATATACCTCAAATCCTGAGGAGACCGCAAACTTCGAGGAGATAAAAAGAGAGCTTGTAGATAGAAAGATTAGAGAGTATAAAAAGGTTCTTGAAAAGTATGGAAGACGCCTAAACGAGATGCCTTACAAGAAAAAAGAGATACTCAAGAAGTTTGGCGAGGCCAAGGACATGGTTAAATGGTTCGAGGAAAACTTCGATTTAAGAGAGTATCTATACAGCCTGGAGGCTTTCAACCTTATCTATGAGGGGGTCGATAACAAAGGTAGAGCCGTTTACTATATTACAGAAGATGGATATGCGGTCATAGAGGACCAAAAAGATGAAAGAAGCATCCACAGCTGGTCCGTCAAAACCCTTACCATCTCAAACAAAATTTTCAGCTCTCCAAACAAAGAGTGGGTGATAGAGGCCAGAAAAGAGAGACTTCTTGGAACCTATGAGCCAAGCAAATCGGGGCTTTTGTATGAGGAGCTGGCATACCATAGAAAGCTTCCATTTATGACAAAATACGAAGCCGACATATTCAAAATAATTCCGGACAGGGGAATTGCCTGTGAGGATATATTGGAAGAGTCTTTGAGCGAAGAGGAAAAAATCAGAAGAGTGGAGGCTTTGGATAAACTGGAGGCCAAAGGTTTTATCGAGATTATGCCAGACGGTCATATCATCGAAACCGAATACGGCAAAATCATGGACGATGTATTAAGCACCATTCCAAGCGGTTTTGGAGCTCCTATCAATCCTATTATCTACAGGGTCGTAAAAGCGATAGCTGAAACCGGGAGTATGTATGTAAAAGAGAAAAAGGTAAGAATACTGCCTGAAAACATAAAAGAGGCGATTAAAAGAAGCGGTCTTAGCAAAGAGAGTTTCGAGAAGGCCTATATCGCGGCAAGAGAGGCCAAGC
>JAMOUF010000290.1 GCA_027068245.1 Campylobacterales bacterium
CTTTTATCGAAACATACCATACATCTGGCCCCCTTTTCGGGCTCATTCTCAAGCCCTTTTACAGCCTTCAGCCAGCTCTCATAGTCGTATTCTCCCTCTATCAGCTCAATTCCAAGCTTTTTGCAGCTTCTTTTTACATCCAAAAGCCTGAGCCTGTATTCGCTGTATGGGTGGATGTTCGGGTCGTAAAAAAAAGCCGTGAGCCGCTCGGTTGGAAACTCTTTTTTAAGCCGCTCCAAAAAGAAGTGGCTGTCTACGCTGCAGCAGATATGGACTAACACCGCTCAAGCTCCCTTATCCATTCGTTTACCAAAGCATCACTTGGCATTCTCCAATCCCCCCTGGGGCTTAAAGATATCGTTCCCACCTTTACGCCGTCTGGCATGGCGTCCCTTTTGAACTGATTGGCGAAAAACCGTTTCAAAAACAGAATCAGATATTTTTTTATAAACTCCCTCTCATACCACTCAAAGGCCTCCACTGCCATAAACAGTATTTTGCAAGGAGCCGCCCCATACTTTACGAAATGATACAAAAAGAAGTCGTGCAGCTCGTAAGGACCTATGATATCCTCGGTCTTTTGGGTGATTTCACCGTTATCTGCCGGTAGAAGCTCCGGCGATATGGGCCGCCGGATAATGTTTTGCAAAACCTCCTCTATCCGGCCCCCCTCTTTTTTGGCATACCACTCTATCAGATACCTCACCAACGTTTTTGGCACGGAGCTGTTTACCCCATACATCGACATATGGTCCCCGTTATAGGTGGCAAACCCCAGGGCTATCTCGCTCAAATCCCCGGTCCCTACCACTATACCACCCTCCATATTGGAAATATCCATCAGTATCTGCGTCCTCTCTCTGGCCTGAGCGTTCTCGAATGTCACGTCACACTCACCGCCATGCCCGATATCTTTTAGATGAGTCCCCACGCTTTGGGTTATATCTATCTCTTTGAAGGTTACGCCCAAAATCTCGGCCAGCCTCTTTGCGTCTTCGCGGGTGGAGGATGTGGTGCCAAAGCCCGGCATGGAGATGGCTATGATATCTTTTGGGCTTTTATCCAGAATTTTACAACACTCATAGCAGACCAAAAGGGCCAGCGTGCTGTCAAGACCTCCGCTAAGACCAATAACCAGCTTTGTATCTTTGCCTATATGCATCACCCGGCGCCCCAAAGCCGTGGACTGGATGGATAAAATCTCTCTCGCCCTTTTATCAAGGTCGCTCTTTGGCAAAAATGGATGGGGGTCGAACTTCCGCTTGATGGGAGTATCTACAAGCCTTGCAACTCTTACTTTTCTAAACTCCTTTTTTGGGGCGTCTTTGTAAGATGTCTCGCTAACCCGCAGATATCTTAGTTTTTCTATGTCTATATCCGCTTTTATGATGGACGTATCAAAACGAAACCTCTCTCCCTCTGCCAATATATAGCCATTTTCGGCTATA
>JAMOUF010000291.1 GCA_027068245.1 Campylobacterales bacterium
TACCCGTCTCCTCCACAGGACATATGATTTTGGTGTCTAAACTTTTGGGGCTGAAACAGACGGAGTTTTTAAAAACTTTCGAGGTAGCCATCCAGCTTGGCAGTATACTGGCTGTTGTGGTAGCCTTCAAAGAGAGGATTTTCAAAGATTTTGAGCTTTGGAAAAGGCTCATTGTGGCCTTTTTACCAACGGCAGTGCTCGGCTTTACCCTCTACAAATATATAAAATCGCTCTTCTCCCCCTCAACCGTAGCCTATATGCTAATAATCGGAGGGGTGGTCTTTATATTGGTGGAGCTCTTTTACAAAGAGAGAGAACACCATATAGACGACGTGGATAAGATTAGCTACAAACAGGCGTTTTATATCGGACTTTTTCAGTCACTTGCCATGATACCGGGCACTTCCAGAAGCGGTGCTACCATCATTGGCGGCCTGTTGCTGGGCCTAAAGCGTAAGACTGCGGCGGAGTTTAGTTTTCTGCTTGCGGTTCCAACCATGTTCGCGGCAACCGGATACGATATGCTTAAACACTACCACGAGTTCGACACCACAAACATCACAGCCATCTTGGTGGGGTTTGTCACGGCCTTTGTGGTGGCTCTGATAATCATAAAATGGTTTTTGGATTTTATAAAACGCCATACCTTCATACCTTTTGGCATCTACAGGATATTGGTGGGGATAATCTTTTTGGTATGGGTGTTGTAAGAAGAGGCGGGGTCTCCGCCTTTTTTAGAATTAAAGAGCCGCTTTTACCTGCTCTACCACTTTGGCGAAAGCCGCCGGCTCGTTCATAGCCATATCCGCCAAAATTTTTCTGTCCAGCTCTATGCCGGCTCTGTTTAGCCCGTGGATAAATCTTGAATAGCTTATGTCGTTAAGTCTGCACGCAGCGTTGATTCTGGTAATCCAAAGTTTTCTAAAATCTCTTTTTTTCTGTCTTCTGTCCCTGTACGCATATACCAGGCTTCTTTCAAGCTGCTCTTTGGCTTTTCTGAAATGTTTTCTTCTACCGCTGTAAAATCCTCTGGCCTGCTTTAAAAGCTTTTTGTGTCTTCTTCTTCTAACCGTTCCTGTTTTTACTCTCATTTTCTCCCTTTACCTCTTTTTTTGTTTTTAGGTGCCGTTATCCGGACTTGGCCCAAACGGGCGGAGCTTTATTAATATGTGGCTATTAATACAGCTATTCTGGCCTCATCGGCTCTGCTTACATAGTGTGGTGCTCTAAGATGTCTTTTCGTTTTTGGAGACTTTTTCGTCAAGATGTGGCTTCTAAAAGCGCTTCCTCTCTTGATTTTGTTTTTAGTCTTTTTAAATCTCTTGGCAGCACCGCGATGCGTCTTCATCTTTGGCATGGCTACTCCTTTTAGTATTTAAGGGTGTAATTATATCAAAGGAAGTTGAATGAAAGATTAAAGAAAAAGAGTAGTGGGGTTACTTCTTTTTCTCATCTTTTTTGGGCAGAACCAGCATATTGATATATCTTCCCTCCAGATGGGGCTTCTTCTCCACCACGCCCACATCCTCTATCATGGGTATGACTCTGTTTAGAACCTCTATACCGGCTTCGGGGTTCGCCATCTCCCGCCCTCTCAAAAAGACCCTGAATTTCACGTGTTTGCCCTTTTCCAAAAACTCCCTTGCGTGCTTTACTTTGTAGTCTATGTCGTTTTGGGCGATTTTTACGGAGAGCTTTATCTCTTTAACCTCTATTTTGGTCTGCTTCTTCTTGGCCTCTTTCTTCTTCTTTTCCTGCTGGTATTTAAACTTCCCGTAGTCCATTATCTTACAAACGGGAGGATTTGCGTTGGGGGCTATCAATACCAAATCCAGGCCCTTCTCTTCAGCAGCTCTTAGAGCCTCGTCACGGCTGATTATCCCATACTGGGTTCCATCGTCACCCACACACCTAACTTCCGGTGCCCTTATCTCTTCGTTTAATAGCACCTCGTCTTTTTTCTTACTCAAAAGCGTACCTCACTTAATTTCTCCTTGATTTTGTTAAAAAATTCCTCTTCTGTTAAATTATACTGAATTTTTTCTCTTCTGTCCCTTATAGCCACGCTCCTGCTCTCAACCTCTTTGTCTCCGATGATGGCTACCATGGGAACGCGCTGTTTCTCCGCGTTTCTGATTCTTTTGTTCAGGCTGTCGTTTGAGTCGTATATCTCACTGTCGACTCCCATATCGAGCAGTTTTTGCTGAAGCTCTTTTGCGTATGCGGTATGGTCCTGGGCTATCGGAACGAATATAATCTGCGTGGGGGCTATAAAAAATGGAAACTCTCCCGCATAGTGTTCCGTAAGTATCCCTATAAACCTCTCGAAAGAGCCCAGTATGGCCCTGTGTATCATAACCGGCTGAGCGGTAGTATTTTCGCTCGTCACATACTCAAGCTCGAACCGCTCGGGAAGGTTGAAATCCACCTGTATGGTGCCGCACTGCCACTTTCTGCCGATGGCGTCGGTGATTTTTATATCGATTTTCGGCCCGTAAAAGGCGCCACCGCCTTCGTCCACTCCATAATTTTTACCGCTCTCATCAAGAGCCTCTTTCAACGCCTTTGTGGCCGTATCCCAAATCTCGTCGCTTCCGATGGCTTTTGCCGGTTTTGTGGAGACCTCCATCTCATACGCAAAATCGAAACTTTTCAAAATGTCCTCCACGAACTCCAGCACCTCTTTTACGATGGGCTTTATCTGCTGGGGAGTGCAGAAGATATGGGCGTCGTCCTGGGTAAACTCCCTTACTCTGAAAAGCCCGTGCAGCACCCCGCTCTTTTCATGTCTGTGAACCACCCCATACTCGAAATATTTTACGGGGAGCTCTTTGTAGCTTCGCTTTTTATGTTTGTAGATGATGATATGTCCTACGCAGTTCATCGGTTTTATGCCGTATTCCACACAGTCCTCGCCCTTTTCGTCGTCACAAATCTGCGTAAAATACATATTCTCTTTGTAGTTTTGGTAGTGCCCGCTCTTTTTCCAAAGCTCGGATTTTAGTATCTCGGGACCTCTTACCGGCTCATAACCTCTTTTTCTGTGGGCTTTGTAAAGAAGCTCTTCCAGCTTGCCCCTTAGTCTGGCCCCCTTTGGCAGCCACAAAGGAAGACCCGCTCCCACCTCCTCGCTGAACATAAAGAGCTCAAGCTCGCTTCCAAGCTTTCGGTGGTCTCTCTTTTTGGCCTCCTCCAGCATCCGGATATGGTTTTTGAGGCTCTCTTTGTCCGCAAAGGCTATACCGTATATGCGGGTTAGCATCTCCCTGTTCTCGTCGCCTCCCAGATATGCGCCGGCCACCCGGGTCAGTTTGAAGTTTTGAAGGTATCTGGTGTTTGGAACGTGGGGGCCTCTACACAAATCCTCCCAATCGCCCTGCTTGTAGATGGATACCCTGTCGGAGGGGATGGACTTTAAAACCTCCTGCTTCAGGTCGTCATCCTTGAACTTCTTTAAAGCCTCCTCTTTGCTTATCTCGTAACGGGTGATTTTCTGCTTGGCCTTCGCCAGCTCCTTCATCTTTTTCTCTATCTTTTTAAGGTCCTCTTCCCCAATCTTCTCGCCTACTCTGAAATCATAGTAAAAACCCTCGTCCACCACGGGGCCTACGAAAAATTTCGCATCCGGATAGAGCTCTTTTATGGCCTGTGCCATCAGGTGGGCGGTGGAGTGTCTGATAACTTCTAAAGATTCTTGAGAGTTTGAAGGGTAGATTTTTTCTGCAGATTCTATATCTATGCCGTTGGCTTCGGCTGTCTGAAGGTCGATAACCTGACCATCCTTTTTTATAGCAATAGGTTCCAAAAAGCTCCTTTGGGGGTTTAATCATTGGAAAAGAGTCGAAAACCCTTTGCCAATAACTAAATGGTGGTCGCGAGAGGATTTGAACCTCTGACCACTACGATGTCAACGTAGTGCTCTACCCCTGAGCTACGCGACCGCTTTTGAAATGAAAGTATATCAAAAAAACGATGGATAAATCAATTAACACATCGGCCAGGTTGAATACGGCAAAATCAAACCCGCAGTGCCAGTAAACATAGTCTATCACGCCGCCGTAAACGAACCTGTCATAGAGATTTGATAGTGCGGCCCCTATAAGCATTCCAAATACGAGAGGGTGTCTTTTTACAAGGCCTGCGTGGAAAAGATAGCCCAAAACCGCGCCTATGAGCGCCAATAAAATCCATTTTAGATACTCTCCCAAAAAGGCGAACATACTAAAAGCCACCCCTTTGTTTAGCACATATCCCAACGTTATGCACCTGCTTTCTATAAAAAGGCCCTCCAAAAAAAGCTCTTTGATGCTTCTGTCTATGAAAAAGACGCCCAAAGCCATAAGAAAAAAAGCGGCGTAAGACCTCATCTAAGCTCTTTTTTGAAAAATTCCACCAGCTCCTCCATACTCCTGTCCAAAACCTTTCCGTCACGCCCCTCCAGCAAGATTCTAAGTTTGTTTTCCGTTCCAGAGTAGCGTATAAGAGGTCTTAATCCATAGCTTTTTACCTTTTTTAGCATCTCGTCGTACCCTTCTATCTGTGACAGAGGCTTTTTCTCCTTCACCTCGATATTTTCCAGCCTCTGGGGATACAGCTCAAAGGGGTTCAAAACCTCGCTGGCCTTTTTGCCGCTTCTTAGCATCAAAGCGGCTATCTGAAGGGCCGTGGCTATGCCGTCACCCGTTTTGGAGTAGTCGCCAAATATAATATGCCCGCTTTGCTCCCCGCCGAAATTTAGCCCATGCCTTCTCATCTCATCGAGCACATACTTATCCCCTATACCACACCTTATAAGCCCGATACCCTCTTTTGTCAAAAAATCCTCCAGGGCCTGGTTACTCATCATCGTAGCCACCATTTTGGAGTTTTTGAGCCTGTCGCAGCTTTTTAAAAACTTCGCCAACGCCCCAAGCACCTTGTCTCCGTCCACTACCTCGCCCCTTTCGTCCACCACGACCAGCCTGTCCGCATCCCCATCCAGAGCAAACCCCACGTCGGCCCGGTATTTTACCACCTCTTTGGCCAGCTGCTGGGGATGCATGGCCCCGCAGTTTTCGTTTATGTTGAAACCGTTTGGAGTGTTGTTTATCACTATCACATCCGCACCAAGTTCGCAAAAGACCGTAGGCGCCACCTTGTAAGCGGCGCCATTTGCCGTATCTATGACGATTCTAAGGCCGCTTAGGGTCAAATCCTTTGGAAAGGAGTTTTTCAGATGGACTATATATCTGCCGATAACGTCGTCTATCCTTTTGGAGGAGCCTATCTCCTTCTCCACCTTCTGGCTCTCCTCTATAACCTCATCGTCAAAATATATCTCCTCGATTGCCGCCTCGTCGTTTTCCTGGAGTTTGTCTCCGAAACTGTTGAAAAATTTGATGCCGTTATCGTAATAGGGGTTGTGCGAGGCGCTTATCATAATACCCGCGTCACACCTCATATCCTCTGTCAAAAAAGCCACGGCAGGGGTTGGCATGGGGCCTATCTGTATCACGTCGTAGCCCACGGCCGTCAGGCCACTTACCAGGGCGTTTTCTATCATATAGCCGCTTCTTCTGGTATCTTTGCCTACTATTATCTTGTTCGTGCGGCTGTTCTTTCTAAAATATATCCCGGCAGCCATCGCCAGGCGCATAGCCAGGTTCGCGCTCAGTTTTCTTCCAGCCTTGCCCCTTACGCCGTCCGTTCCAAAAAGCTTCATACAACTTCCTTAAATCTTGTTTAATTTAAACTTATTTTAAACTTTTTTTGGATAGTATTTTAGCCTA
>JAMOUF010000292.1 GCA_027068245.1 Campylobacterales bacterium
TGGGGCTTACATATCTGCCCTTTTGATAGTAGTCCCATACCTTGTAGGCGATTTTGGGTATTTTGTCCGCTTTACCGGCTTTTACCAGGTCCGGCACATCGTGTGTCAGTACCGCCGGTATTACAAACCAGTATAGAAGGATTGCCAATGCGATGAGCGCATAGATTTGATACTTCTTCATCATTTTTTCCTTTAGAATTTTTCATACTTCTTATTTTACATCTTTACTGATAAAAAAACTATTGATTTTCATCAATTTATTATCCACAATTATTATAATTATAAGGTTAGGTTATGGATATCAGATTAAAACGGATATGGATAAAAGAGGCGGAAGCCTCTTTTATTTTAGAAGAGATGAGCGTTTTCGTCAACCCACTTGAGATATTCGATGATATCTTTTATCTCCTGGTCGCTCATATGCTGGTTAGGCATTCTAAGGTTGAAGTAGTCAATCATAGCTTTAACATATGGGTCATTATAGAACTTGGATGGGTTTTTGATGAATTCTGCCACCCATTTCTCACCGTTTTCATGTCTTTGAAGCACACCTACAAGGTCTGGACCGGAGCTTACTTTACCGATTACGTGACATCCGCTACATCCACCCTCTGCAAATGCCGCTTCACCTCTTTTTGCCGCCTCGCTCATTGGAGTGGCAAGTTTTTTAACAAGAAGGTCTTTGGCCCTGATACCAACGTCAGCAGCTTTTACAAGATACTGCCAAGCCTGATATTGGAAGTTGATGGCTGTATCTATATCACCTCGTTTAAGAGCCTCTTCGGCCTTTTTCTCCTCTTCGGCCACTTTGCTGTACTGATCAAGGGCATCTTCTACCAGCTGTTTTACAACAGGGTATTTTTCATAATGGTTGTCTTTTAGGAACTTGACAACGCTTTGGATAACTTTTTTGGTAGCCTCGTTCAAGGCGACTGTTTTTTCATACTCTTTCATGAGCTCTTCTTTGCTCATCTTTTTGAGTTTGATCTTTTTGACAGATTTATATTTTTTGTTCGGGTCTTTTACAAGAAGATATCCCATCATCTCCAGGTGCAACGCTGAACAGAACTCCGTACAGTAGTATGGGAACACACCCTCTCTGTCAGCTTTGAAAGATACCGCAACGGTTTTTCCAGGCTCCAAGGAGGCGTGCACGTTGTACCAGTCTACGGTAAATCCGTGAGTCTCATCCTCGGCTCTTTCAAGGTTTGTAAGGTAGAAAGTCACGATATCGCCTTTGTTTACCGTTACGTGCTCAGGGTTGATATGGCTTCTGACAACCGTTCCGTAAACATAGACATGGTTTCCTTCTCTTTCGATTCTCTCCTGTCCGGCAAGCGTTTTACCTTTATGAGGTTTTCCGGTAAACGGATTCGTTCCCATCGGATACCTGACTTCCGGATGAAGTTTGCTGGCTCTGATGGCTACCGCCTGGTGAGGCTCACCCAAAGGAACAGGCATATCGTACAGAAGTTTCATCTTTTTACCACTTATATCTATCAACTGGTGGTTTTGCGGGTGAAGGGGACCTATGTTGTTAAACCTGTCGATAGCAAGTTTGTTAAGGGCTATGATATATTCACCCTGAGGATCCTCGGTTTTACCTTCCATACCACAAAGGTGGCCGATGTTGTAGTTGACGTTGACCCTGTCTTTTACCTCACAGTTTAGGTAGTCCCATTTTACCACCTGGCTGTCAACATAAAGAGATGTATATATCTCCCCGTCCGTTTTCCACTTCGGTCCATACTGGTTATGCAATGGCCCAAGACCAAGTTCGGCCTGACAGTGCATCGCTTTTTTCATATCCAAAATAGGAATGCCGTATGGATCTTTGCCCGCATACTCTTTTTTCTTTATCAAATCCATAATCTTTTTAAAATCATATACGGTGGCGTGGGTATCAAGTTTACCACAAACGACAATATATCTTCCATCCGGGCTCACATCCACGCCGTGCGGTGACTTTGGCTCCGGAATCAGGAAAAGACAGTCGTTTTTAACCGCAACATCTATTGGGATCACTTTCATTCCGTTGATTACTTTCACATTTTTGGGGTCTTTGGCAAGTTCGGCAAGTTTATGCCAGTTATATACGTGAAGGTAGTCGGTATCGTTCCTACTCATCCCCGCTTCAAAAGGAGGAAGGCCTTTTTCTATACCGCCTGTGTAAAGCTCGGAGTTGAAAGAGTTGGTAAATCCCCATCCGTAGCTCATCTCTTTACCGGCGTCACTCAAATCCTGCATATATGGAGGCATCTCTATGGTAAAGGATTTTTTGGGAAGAATCTTTCCGTTTTCATGGTCGAATTTCCAAACGGTTACACCGCCTCTGTAAACGTCGGCATACTCTTCCATCGGATGGTATTCCAAATCATACGGGGCACCATACTGGCAAGCTTCCAGGATATATTCACTGTTTGGCGTAAAAAAAGCCCCACCGTGGTCCGATTTGAATACCGGGTTGACGACGATCTGCTTGGTAACGAAATCTTTAAGGTCTATAACGGCCAGTCTCGGATTGGCCTTGTCGTTGATTACCAGCCATTTTCCGTCATATTTGCCATCGGTCTCACTGATTCCAGGGTGGTGGGTATCACCCCATGTGATCTCTTTGCCAAACCAGTGGCCCTGCGCCAGTACCTTTTTCGTATCATCGTCATATCCCCATCCCTGCCATGGCTCTGGGGTAAAAACACCGATATATTTCAAAATCCTCATAGAAGGCACGCCATATACCATCACCTGTCCGGACTGTCCGCCGGAGCTGAATACGATATATTTGTCCCTTCCGCCACTTGGAGTGTAGGTTTTGGCGGCGGCAAGAATGTCGTCCTGCGTCAAACCCCTCTCTTTCATAATTTTTTCAAGCTCGCTTTGAGCTGAAGCGGTTGATGCCATCAAGGCAGCAGCGGCAATACTAACAAACAGTTTAAACGTTTGCCTCATAATTTTCCTCCTTTAAAAGTTAAATGGGCGTTAGGAAAATTATAAATCAATAATGCTTACTGCAAACTTAAACGCTTAAGATTTGGCTAAATTTCTTGACGCAAAATTAGGCAAAAGAAGAAAAATGGGGATTGCCTTAAGGTTTGTGACAAAAGTGTGACAAAAGTGTGTCACAGACAGTCACGCCGAATTTACGGCATTTTTTCGATTATAAATTTTTTTTATTATAAGGATTAGCTATAAAACCTTAAACAAAAAAATTAGTTTTCAAACCACTCCAGCTGCTCTTTCAGCTCCACCACCTTACCCACAACGATCAGTGCCGGAGTCTCCAAATCCTTCGCTCTCTCATAGATATCCTCCAGCGTGCCTGTTACCACCTTTTGCTTTGGTGTGGTTCCTTTTGAGATGACGGCTACCGGAAAGTCTTTCGGTTTTCCTATCTCGATCAGCTTTTTGGCGATATCTTTGAGGTTGTGAAGTCCCATCAGAAAAACGATAGTATCGTCCGTTTTGAAGTTTTGCCACGGTATCTGGCTAAACTCTTTGTTTGGAGCCTCATGTCCGGTTATGACTCTAAAACCAACGCTGATGCCCCTGTGCGTCACCGGAATACCCGCATACGCGGGAACGCTTATGGCGGAGGTGATGCCAGGAATAACCTCGAAATCGATTCCCCGCTCTCTTAGGTAGAGCCCCTCCTCTCCACCTCTTCCAAAAACGAAGGGGTCGCCGCCTTTAAGCCTTACCACCACGTCGTTTTCCAAAGCCATCTTGTATATAACCTCGTTTATCTCATCCTGGGGCAGGATATGTTTGCCATCCTCTTTTCCCACATAAACGAACCTGCACCCATCTTTTGCCATCTGCAGTATATCCGGATTGGCGAGCCTGTCATAGATTATGACGTCGGCCTCTTTTATGACTCTGGCGGCTTTGAGTGTGAGAAGTTCGGTATCTCCCGGACCCGCACCGGTTAAATAGACTTTACCCATTCATATCCTCTTTTTATCTTTAATTATAGAGATTTTTCAGGCCTTTGGCCTTGTTTTAAATCAAAAATAAATATACCGCTCGGTTTTGGAACCGCTATGGTAAACGCCTTTTTCCACTCTTTGGTATCGACTCCGTAAACCTCGCTTCTGCCGTTGTTCGATACATAAAGTAGAGGCTCCTCCTTGCTCCACCTCACATGCAAAACCATACCTTTAAAATCAAATCTTTTAACCACTTTTAAATCTTTCGTATCTACAATCTGGACTATCGGAAATTTCTTGCCGCTAAAAGTTACGGCCAGATACTTTCTATCCGGACTCAAAGATGTAAATACAGGGTTTCCCTCCACCTCTATCGCTTTTATGAAATTAAAATCCTTATCGAACACAAAAACCTTGTTGTCTCCCACAGCCGGTATGAAAAACTTGTCTTTCATAATAGACCAGAAACCAAAATGGGGCACCTTTAGCACGATATCCTTCTTTTCAAGTTTCAAAGGAACCCTTTTATACTCAAAGGTATCCAGGTTCAGCACACCCACAAATGGGGAGTTGAAAAACCCAACCACATAGAGGTTGTCGTTTATCATAGCGTCAAATGGCATCTCGCCTGCGTTTTTTATGATTTTTACCACTCTAAACTCAAAGCGGGGTTTTCCATCGGGGGTTAGGCACTTTAACACCTCCTTTTTCAAAACCCATATCTCGTCGCTGTCCATCGCCGCAAAGACAAGATAGTCTTTATATGTTTTTATACCAACGTTTCTCGATTTCGTATCGATGGTCTGGATTTTATTCAGATCCCTGTCAAAAATCTCTACCGTCTTGTTTGCGTAGTTGGCAACGGCCACAAAGTCCTTATCCAGGGTAAATCCGATTGCGCTTTTACTGGCTCTGACCTCTTTGGTTTTCTTCTCTTTGACAGGGTCGAACTTTATCAGATATCCGTCTCTGGTTATCATATATCCGTCGTTCTCTATAAACTTCACCACGGCGTGGTTGCAGTTATGCATATCGGTTATCTCGTTTTTTAGCTTATGGTCCTCTATTACGGCCAAGGCGCTGTTCTCTCTTTCAACTACAAAAAGCTTCTCTTTGGCAAAGAGTGCTTCAAGTAACAAAAAAAGAAGTAAAAACCCGACTCTTCTCATCTCTATCCTTTGTCTATTTTATATAACAGCTTGGGTCTTCCGCCCAAAGATTTCCGCTTACGGCCCAGGCCCTGGGTCTGCTTCCCCCGTTGCATATCTCTATATATTCACACCCATCACACTTTCCCTCTATCTTTCTTGGATACTCCCTAAGCCTGTTTAGAAGCTCGTTTTTGCTATCCAGCCAAATCTTGTCGAACTCTTTTTCAAATATGTTTCCAACAACCTCAGGAAAGAAGGGATCCGGTTTTACATTCCCGCTGCTGTCGATATTTACAAGGTTTCTGCCGGCACTGTTTCCACCCCACCTCTTTAGCCTCTCTTCCAAAGAGGCCGCCTTATTGGGATAGGATTTTTTAAACCTTTGTAAAAAAACGATCGCATCCATCTCCATATTGCCCGTGACTATATCAATATCTTTACCACTCTCGTGATATTCAAAAGCCTTGTCGATTATAAACTCCACAGCCTCTTTTCTTTGCTCTTTCGTCAAATCCATCTTCAAGTTATCAAGCCCTCTGCCCGAATATACCAGATGGGAAATATAGATTTTATCGATTCCCATCCCCTCGGCCAAATCGAAGATATGCTCCAGGCTGTTTAGCGTCT
>JAMOUF010000293.1 GCA_027068245.1 Campylobacterales bacterium
GCCTCTCTTTTATGGCCCGAAGTTTTTTTATGGAGAAATCTTTTTTAAGCGATTTCAAATCGATATCCAAAACCTGGTCTATATGGGGGTTGTGCCGCGGCAGCTCTTTGAACGCGGAGTCGGTGACCCAGGTTATGTGGGAGGAGGGCAGGTGTTTTTTTATAAAAGGCAGTACTGTAAGGGAGTGGACGATATCTCCAAGGGCGCTCAGTCTGATTATGGCGATTTTCATAAGAGCCTTTTTTTAGTATAATTTTATCAAAAAAGAGGAAAACCCTTGTTATGTGTGTTTGACTGCGAGACAGTTCCCGATATCGAGCTGATTAGAAAAAATTTTGATGTAAAAGGTGATGAGTTTGAAGCTATCCGGATGGCTTTGAGTGAGTATGAAAAAAATCACGGCACCACCTTTTTGCCCCTGCCTTATCACAAAATCGTGGCTATCAGCGCCGTCATAGCCGACGAATTTGGGAATTTCGAGAGGGTAAACACCATAAAAGGAGCTGACGAGCGGCAGATGCTGGAGGGTTTTTTGAACTTCATAGACAGAAAAAACCCAAAACTGGTCTCCTACAACGGAAGGGCTTTCGATTTGCCGCTGATGATGCTAAGAGCCATGAAATACAACCTCAGCTGTCCCGGGTATTTTGAGGAGGATAACAAAAGCCTCAACAAAAACCGGTGGAACAACTACAAAAGCCGCTATTCGGAGAACTTCCATGCGGACCTTCTGGACTCTTTGGGAAACTATGGGGCGGTTAGGGGGATGAAGCTCGACACAATCTGCCAGATGGCGGGGATTCCTGGAAAATATGACGTAAGCGGGGATATGGTGCTGGAGCTATATTACAAAGGGGAGCTGGAGAAGATATACGAGTATTGCGAGAGTGACGTTTTAAACACCTATCTGCTCTATCTGAAATATGAGCTTCTAAAGGGAAATCTGAGTTTCGAGGACTATATAAACATTTTGGATAAAATGGCGCCCAAAATTCCGGATAAGGGATACAGGGAGGTCTTTTTGGATTTTATAAAAAGGGAGACCGATGGTAGTGGTTCATGAGATAGAGGAGTTTAAAGAGATACGGGTCCAGGCGAGGGCCTATCTATGTTATCTTCTGCAAAGATATATTCCAAATTACGTTCCAAACCCCAGTTTGGAAAACATCATAAGCGCGTTGAAGATTTTGAAAAAGGAGCTGCCTTTGGCGGAGGCCTTCTATGTGCTGGACAAATCGGGGATGCAGATAATCGACGCCATATCCAACAACCCCGAATACAGACGGGGCAAGGGTATCAACAGAAGCCAAAGAGCCTACTACTACAGGGCCGTGCGGGAGAAGAGATGTATTCTTACCGACCCCTATCCCTCGCTTTTGACACATGAGCTAACCGTCACCGCCGCCTATCCGGTA
>JAMOUF010000294.1 GCA_027068245.1 Campylobacterales bacterium
GCGACAAAGCCCTGTGATAAAAGCCTGTAAAGATATCTGGCTATGGAGCCTCCAAAAAACTTGCTGACGCTTACGGCGGTAAAAAAGTCACCCTCTTTTCCGATATCCCTGTATCGGCTGTAGTACCCATCTGGAGCGTAGAGCCACTCATGCATAAACTGGCTGAACCTCATTTGAATCCCATCTTTTTGTAAAGTTCCAGAAGTAAAATCTGTCTATCCATGTCGAAAATCTTTAAATCGAGCCGCCTGCTATTAAGCGAGTTTTGCATCGTCATAACATCGTATTTCGTCTTCTCACCGGCTTTGAAGAGCTCTTTCGTCTGATTTAGCAGCGAGGAGTAAAGTTTCAAATCCTCATATGTCAAAGATATTTTTTTATCAATATATCCAAGCTTTTTAAATATCGCCCTGTATAGGTTTTTCTCCTCTCTTTTCTTATCCAAAAGCTCCAGGGAGGATTTGAGATAGTTGAGTTTGGCAAGCTCTATATTTTTAAAAGAGTTTATGTCAAAAAGCGGCATCGAGATATGAAAACCGTAGGTGTAAAAACTATCTTTATACTCAAAGGAGGGCATAAACTGTGAGCCCTGGGAGTTTTGGTAGTTATAGTTTCCAAAGAGCGACAGCGAAGGCAGATATCTCGATATCGTCATATATTTATACTCCCTGTATGCCTTTTTAGCCATTTTCAGACGGGAGATATCCAGGTTTTTTTTAAAAAACTCCTCCCTTTTAACCAGAGAAAACCTGGGAAGGGTGAAATTGAAATCCACCAGGTCCCTGTAATTTTTGTATATATCCTCGCGGCTCTGCCTCATATCGCACAGTGCTAGCTCCAGCCTGTTTTTTTCTATTATTGCGTTGTCCAAAAAGGTGCTGTCAAGCTCTCCGCTTAGATAGGCCTCTTTTTTGACCCTGACGTTTATCTTTGCGTTTTTTATCAAAAGCAGCTGTTTTTCAATCTGATAGTCAACCCTTTTAAGCAGGTAGCCGTTTTTTATGGCGGCCGCTATCAGCTCGTTTCTTTTGAGCTTTACCGAAATCAGACTTTCACCCCTTTTGCTTATGGCGTATTTTATGGCCCTGTATATCCCACCGCTTTTAAATACCGGCTGGTCTATGGAGACGGTAAAGCTCTCATATTTCTGATTTGGGAACTGGTCTCCTTTTTGGTATAGATATTTGGTATTTATGGGGTTTATCCAGCTGTCCCTTAGCTTGTTCGCCTCAGTTACGGCTATCTTTTTATCTGTATTAAGCTCTTTTTCTTTTAGCTGGGAGAGGTATGAGGAAAAAAGAACCATTGGAAGAAAGAGAAGTAAATACCTCATATCTCTTTTAACGCCTCCTTGAATCTATCGAACCCCTCGTCTATCTCCTCTTTGGTTATCGTGATGGGGGGCAAAAACC
>JAMOUF010000295.1 GCA_027068245.1 Campylobacterales bacterium
CCAAACGGAAAAAAGAGGAGATTAAAGAGAGGATAGCAAACGGGGATTTTGAGATACTCATCACCACCACGGGGTTTTTGTATAAAAATTTCGAGATTATTTACAAAGATTTCGAGTTCGTCTTCGTCGATGACGTGGACTCCATACTAAAAAGCGCGAGAAACATAGACAAGGTTTTGATGCTGCTGGGCTTTAGCGAAGAAGATATCGAGAAGGCTTTGGAGTTTATCGATTTTAAAATCAAGATGGCCTCTTCAAAGGAGGTGGATTTTGAGGAGTTTGAGAGGCGTAAAAAGGAGATAGAGCAAATCCGCAAGAAGGCCAGAGGGGTTTTACTGGTCTCAAGTGCCACGGCGAACCCAAGAAGCAAAAGGGTGAAGCTTTTTAGAGAGCTTTTAGGCTTTGAGGTAAGCAGGCCGAGTATCACCGTCAGAAACATCGAGGATGTATACGAGGAGCCCGAGGATAAAAACAGAAGAAGCGTGGAGCTGATAAAGGAGTTTGGCGGCGGCGGGCTTGTCTTTTTAAGTTCTGACAGGACAAAGGAGGAGTTGGAGGAGTATGTGGAGTTTTTGCGTCAAAACGGTATATCGGCGCAAAGTTACGAAAAGCTCGATATAGAGGCCTTTAGAAGAGGCGAGATAGAGGTGGCTGTAGGGTTTGCCAGCTACAGAAACCCGCTTGCCAGGGGGATAGACCTGCCCGATGTGATAAGATACGCCCTCTTTGTAGGGGTTCCAAAGCTGCGGTTCAGGCTCGATATCACAAGACACAGCACCATCTACTTTTTTCTTTTGGCTTTGATACCTATATTGAAAAAAGAGCCCTATTTCGACAAGGTTTTGGAGTATATAAACTATCTCAAAAAAATCTATTTTATCCCGGCTGAAAAGCTAAACGACAGAGCCAGGCAGAAGGTGGAGGAGATATACTCTTTTTTGCAAGATATCTTAACGCCGCAGATGATAGAGAAAATCAACTCCTCCGAGGATGTGAGTATAAAAAAGGAGGAGGATTTCATACTCGTAACCGCAGACGTTACCGGATATATCCAGGCCAGCGGTCGGGTAAGCCGGCTCTATGTGGGGGGGCTTACAAAGGGGCTTAGCTATCTTTTGGTGGATGACAAAAAGGCTTTCAACTCACTGAAAAAGAAGGTGAAATGGTTTAGCGACATAGAGTTCAAACCGGCCTCGCAGGTGGATTTGAAAGAGATTTTCAACCAAATTGACGAGGACAGGAAAAAGGTGAGGCTGGCTTTGGAGGGCAGGCTCGATACGAAGACCGACCTTTTCAAAACGGCTCTGGTTATCGTGGAGTCTCCGAACAAAGCCCGCACAATCGCCTCATTTTACGGCAGGCCGCTGGTTAGGGATAGCGGTGGGGTGAAGGTTTACGAGATAGCCAAAGAAGGCAAGATACTAAATATCGCCGCATCCAAAGGCCACGTTTTCGACCTCAACAAAGAGGAGGGGTATTACGGCGTTTTGAAAAACAGCCACTTTGTCGAGGTTTTCGAACCGATTGACGAGGAGAGGTTTGATATCGTAAACACCATCAGAGAGCTCGATATCGAGGTGGGGGAGGTTTATATAGCCACAGACCCCGATGTGGAGGGGGAGAAGATTGGTTATGACCTATACCTGAACTCCATGCCCTTTAACAAAAACATCAAAAGGGCGGAGTTTCACGAGGTAACTCCACGGGCCTTCGACGAGGCTTTGGATAACCCCCGTGAAGTGGACGAGGATTTGGTGAAGGCCCAGCTGGTAAGAAGAGTCGCTGACAGATGGATAGGGTTTGAGATAAGCCAGTATCTGCAAAGGAGGTTTGGCAGAAAAACCCTGAGTGCGGGCAGGGTTCAAACGGCGGTGCTTGAGTGGATAGTGCTACGGGAGGAGGAGGCGAGGCAGAAAGTTTATGCCGTGGAACTCTTTTTTAAAGATATCAAGACCGAGTTCGTATTCGAGAGCGAAGATGAGGCCAAAGAGTTTTACAAAAAACTCAAAGAGGTTGAGGTGGTTTTCGAGAAAAAGGAGCAAAAAGAGCTCTTCGTCACACCTTTTTCTACCGATACTATGCTGTATGAGGCCTCAAAAGGGCTTAGGCTCTCTCCCCAGGAGGCGATGCAGCTGGCCCAGGAGCTTTTTGAGGGAGGGTTTATCACCTACCACAGAACGGACTCCATCCGGGTAAGCCCAGCCGGGGTGGCCGTGGCGAAAGAGTATATAGCGGATAGGTTTGGAGAGGAGTATTTCAAACCCAGGACATTCTCAAAAGCCGGTGGGGCACATGAGTGTATAAGGCCTACCAGACCCATGGACGCCGATGAGCTGGAGGAGTTCGTTCGGATACAAAACCGCACCGACATAACGCCCCAGCATATAAAACTTTACGATTTGATTTTCAGGCGTTTCATAGCCTCCCAGTTCAAAGAGGCCGTTGTGGAGGAGGCTGAGGCAAAGATTGTCGCTTTGGGTAAAGAGGTGAATGAGCGTTTTTATATTAAGATTGTGGAGGATGGAATAAACCTGATTTGGCCCGTGGATGTAAAAGATATAAACGAGGGGGTCTATGAGGTTGAGCGAAAGAGGCTCTATCAAAGAAGCAAGGTTCCAAGATACACCTATGCCGACATTATAAAACTTATGAAAGAGAGAGGCGTGGGAAGGCCCTCCACATACGCCGTAACGATTGAGAAACTGGAAGAGAGAAGATATATCTATCAAAAAAACGGCGTCATTTACGCCACGAAACTTGGAATAGAGGTATATTACGAGATAAAGAGCAAAGAGAAGATGTATAGGTTCGTAAACGAGAGATACACCAGAGAGCTTGAAGAGCTTATGGATATGGTTGAAAGAGGCGAGGCCGACTATCAGGAGATTTTGCGGCAGCTCTATGAAAAAATAATAAAGGAACTGCATGAGCACACTGTTTGAGGATTTATACTATTTAAAAGAGAGGATTTCACAGCCCCAGCTAAAAGAGAGGCTGGAGGATTTGGAAAGACAGCTTCACAAACTCAAAACCAAAACCGGGCTGAAGATGCTGGTGAAAAAAAAGAAGATTTCCAAGGCCGTCAGGGAGGTGGAGTATGAGGAGGAGCTGACCCGGTTACAAATAGAGCTTATAAAGATGCAA